>NZ_JBVHHE010000012.1:0-276797 GCF_055561235.1 Kitasatospora sp. NPDC022856
GTCTGAACCCAGAACTCGAACGGTTCCGGCGCCGATAGTGCTCACCTGCTGGCGGCTATGGAACTGAGCATTCCCCGGTTCCATAGCTCCCATTAGGCGCCGAGGAATTCCAGCAGGTCCTTGGTGAACGCGGCCTCGTAGGCGCCGACCAGGCCGTGCGGGGCGCCCGGGTAGACCTTGAGGACGCCCTGGGAGAGCAGCTCGACGCTCTTCTCGGCGGAGGCGGCGATCGGCACGATCTGGTCGTCGTCGCCGTGGGCGACCAGGACCGGGATGTCGATCTTCTTGAGGTCCTCGGTGAAGTCGGTCTCCGAGAACGCCTCGACGCAGTCGAGGGCGCCCTTGAGGCCGGCCTGCATGCCCTGCAGCCAGAACTCGCGGCGCTTGCCCTCGGAGACCTCGGCGCCCGGCCGGTTGAAGCCGAAGAAGGCCTCGCTGAGGTCGTAGTAGAACTGCGAGCGGTCGGTCGCGACGCCGGCCCGGATGCCGTCGAAGACCTCGATCGGGGTGCCCTCGGAGTTGTCCTCGGTGCGCAGCATCAGCGGGGGCACGGCGCCGAGCAGGACGGCCTTGCGCACGCGGTCGCTGCCGTGCCGGCCGAGGTAGCGGGCGACCTCGCCGCCGCCGGTGGAGTGGCCGACCAGGACGGCCTCGGTGAGGTCGAGCCGCTCCATCAGCTCGGCCAGGTCGTCCGCGTACCGGTCCATGTGGTTGCCGTCCCAGGTCTGCTCGGACCGGCCGTGCCCGCGCCGGTCGTGGGCGACGACCCGGTAGCCGGCCTCGGCGACGGCGACGGCGAGGCCGTCCCAGGCGTCGGCGTTCAGCGGCCAGCCGTGCGAGAGGACGACGGGGCGACCGGTGCCCCAGTCCTTGTAGAACTTCTGCGAGCCGTCGGAGAGCGTGATGGTGGGCATGAGGCGCCTTTCTGAAGGGGTGTCACGGCCGGACCGGAGAGCCCGGACCGGAGAGCCCGGGCCGGGGGCGGCCACGGGGTCGGCCGGGCCTCCGTGCGGAACACCGGGAACGCTAGGGCGCCGTCGGGCCGAGCGGTGCTCCCTCCCTGCACAGCCCTTGCCCACGCGCGCACCGCCCGTCTCCCCGACCACCCGGGGCGGCTCCGGGCCGGCCCGGGACCGCCCGGCCGGTCTCCGCATACCGGACAGTCAACTACCGCATCGAACACGGCCTTTCACGTCAACGGACCATCCGTCCAGGGCTATTGACTAAGAATCCAACAGTGGCGATTCTCATCGCACCGAGTACGCGGGACATGACAGTCGCCCGGCGCGAAACAATCAAACACCCCGCGCCGGCGGGTCGTTCGTCCCCGTCGTCCCTGCCTCGACGACACGAATGGTGACCGATGAAACCCCCACAGCCCCGCCCTCATCCGCACCGCAGGCGCAGAATCGTCACGGCCCTGGCCTCGCTCCTCACCCTCTTCTCCCTGCTGTTCGCGGCCCCCGCGCCGGGGGCCTCGGGCGGGACGGGCTGGTGGAACCCGGTCGCCCGGCCCGCGCCGGACTCGCAGATCGGCGTCACCGGTGAGCCGTTCCGCGGGACCGACGCCCAGGGCAAGGTCCGCGGCTTCGTCGACGCGCACGACCACCTGATGTCCAACGAGGCCTTCGGCGGCCGTCTCCTGTGCGGGAAGACGTTCTCCGAGGCCGGGATCGCGGACGCGCTCAAGGACTGTCCCGAGCACTACCCCGACGGCTCGCTGGCGGTCTTCGACATGATCACCAAGGGTGGCGACGGCAAGCACGACCCGGTCGGCTGGCCCACCTTCAAGGACTGGCCGGCCCACGACTCGCTGACCCACGAGCAGAACTACTACGCCTGGGTCGAGCGGGCCTGGCGCGGCGGCCAGCGGGTGCTGGTCGACGACCTGGTCACCAACGGGGTGATCTGCTCGGTCTACTTCTTCAAGGACCGCGGCTGCGACGAGATGGACTCCATCCGCCTCCAGGCGCAGAAGACGTACGACCTGCAGGCCTACATCGACCGGATGTACGGCGGGACGGGCAAGGGCTGGTTCCGGATCGTCACCGACAGCGCGCAGGCCCGCCAGGTCGTCGCGCAGGGCAAGCTCGCCGTCGTGCTCGGCGTGGAGACCTCCGAGCCGTTCGGCTGCAAGCAGATCCTGGACGTCGCCCAGTGCGGCAAGGCCGACATCGACCGCGGCCTGGACGAGCTGTACGGCCTGGGCGTGCGCAGCATGTTCCTGTGCCACAAGTTCGACAACGCGCTGTGCGGGGTCCGCTTCGACGAGGGCGCCCTCGGCACGGCGATCAACGCCGGCCAGTTCCTGTCCACCGGCACCTTCTGGACCACCGAGCAGTGCGCCGGGCCGCAGCACGACAACCCCATCGGCCTCGCCGCGGCACCGGAGGCCGAGAAGCTGCTGCCGCCGGGGGTGACCGTGCCGGCGTACGCGGCGGGCGCCCAGTGCAACTCCCGCGGCCTCACCGACCTCGGTGAGTACGCCGTGCGCGGGATGATGCAGCGCAAGATGATGCTGGAAGTCGACCACATGAGCGTCAAGGCGGCCGACCGCGCCTTCGACATCCTGGAGTCCGCGTCCTACCCGGGCGTGATCTCCTCGCACAGCTGGATGGACCTCGACTGGACCGAGCGCGTCTACAAGCTCGGCGGCTTCGTCGCCCAGTACATGAACGGCGCCGAGGCGTTCAGCGCGGAGGCGAAGCGCACCGACGCGCTGCGCGACAAGTACGGGGTGGGCTACGGCTACGGCACCGACATGAACGGCCTCGGCGGCTGGCCCGCGCCGCCCGGCGCGAACGCCCCGCACCCGGTCCAGTACCCGTTCCGCACCACCGACGGCGGCTCGCTCGTCGACCGGCAGACCACCGGCGAGCGGACCTGGGACTACAACACGGACGGCGCCGCGCACTACGGCCTCGTCCCGGACTGGCTGGAGGAGATCCGGCTGGTCGGCGGACAGGGCGTGGTGGACGACCTGTTCCGGGGCGCCGAGTCCTACCTGACCACCTGGGGCAGCACCGAACAGCACCGGGCCGGCACCAACCTGGCCGCCGGCGCCCCGGCCACGGCCGCGTCCACCGAATGGAACCCGTTCGTCAGCTACGCGGCCGGCCGGGCCGTGGACGGCGACGGCGGCACCCGCTGGGCCAGCGACTGGAACGACGACCAGTGGCTGCGGCTCGACCTCGGGTCCACCACCCTGGTCGGACGCGTCACGCTGGACTGGGAACGCGCCTACGGGAAGGCGTACCGCATCGAGGTGTCCACCGACGGGGCCACCTGGAAGTCGGTGTGGTCCACCACCACGGGGGCGGGCGGGCTGGAGACCGCGCGGTTCACCGGCGTCCCGGCC
The DNA here is from genome assembly GCF_055561235.1 of Kitasatospora sp. NPDC022856. Taxonomy (NCBI): domain Bacteria; kingdom Bacillati; phylum Actinomycetota; class Actinomycetes; order Kitasatosporales; family Streptomycetaceae; genus Kitasatospora; species Kitasatospora sp. NPDC022856. The sequence continues at coordinate 3,359 of NZ_JBVHHE010000012.1, forward strand.
CGGTACGTCCGCGTCCACGGGGTCCAGCGCGGCACCAGCTGGGGCTACTCGCTCCACGAGGTCGGGGTCTACAGCACCTGACGGACGGACGGCGCGGGCACGGCTTCGCGGCCCCGGGCGACCGCCCGGGGCCGCGGGACGTGCGCGGCGCTCAGTTCCGGCGGGTGTGCGGCATCAGGTAGACGTCCACGGCGACCTGGCGCTCGGGGTGCGCCGAGGGGAACGAGGAGAACTCCAGGTAGTACGGCAGCGGCGGGCGCTCGGTGCGCTGCATCCCCTTGGTGGCGGCGCTGACCGCCAGGTGCATGTAGGTGAACGGGATCAGCTCGGGCGGTCCGACGTGACGCATCGCCAATCCCGTTGAAGCGGGAACGACTTGGACACCCATCCCGTCCCGGGTCTGCGGGTCGAAGCGGTCCGAGACCGGGACGCAGATGTCGTGCCGGGTCCGGGCGCCGATGAAGAAGTCCGGGTCGTCGTAGGAGACGCCCAACGCCTTGGAGCGGGCCGGGCAGTGGCCGTGGGTGGTGAGCCAGCCGCGCAGCCGCTCCCAGGCGGTGTCGGCGCTGTCGATCGGTCCGAGGTGGGAGTAGAACGCGACCCGGCGCTGCGGGATCGCGGCCGGCCGGATGTCCGAACCGGCCGCACCGGCGGTCGGCCAGGCGGTGTTCTGCGGGTTGGTGCGCAGGTCGGTGGGACATATCCCGTACGCGGACCGGAACGCGCGGGTGAAGGCCGCGTGCGAGTTGTAGCCGGCGCTGACCGCGATGTCGATGATGGTGCGGTCCCCGTAGACCAGCCGGTAGGCCGCCAGGGAGAGCCGGAGCCTGCGGACGTAGCGGTGGATCGGCTCGCCGACCTGGTGCCGGAAGACCCGGCGCAGGTAGTCGGGCGAGGTGTTGGTGGCCATCGCCAGCTCCTCCAGCGAGACGGCGGCCTCACCGTCCCTGACCTGGGCCACGATGTGGGGGATGGCCCGGCGCAGACGCTCGTCGTGGCTGCTCAGCGTGTCGATCTTCATAGCAGACTGAAGCCCTCCGCTTCTCGGGTCCCTCGGGCGGGGTCCGACGGGCGACCGGAGCCGAGCCCGGGCCTGTTGGAGCCGACGCCTGACCGACCGATGGCATGACAATCGATCGCACCTCAATGCCTACCTGCGCGGTCACCCCCCGTGCGCGCCAGGGTCAGACGTCCAGATCCACCTCGCCCCGTGGCATGTCCGGTGGACGGACGCCGCCCTGACAGCGGCTCCCGGGGACGGGCGAAGACGGGCCCCGACGGGCACCTGGCCCTGACGGGGATTCTCACGATGCTAGGGGGGGCGTCCATGGCTGTCCAGCGGGCCGCAGCCGGTGCACGGAGGTGCGCCACGGCGGCCACAGGAGGTCAGGGGTCCGTACCCGGGTGTGCCGACGCCTCAGGACACCGGCTGGCGCAGGATGGTACGGCGTCGCTCGGGGGCCGTCCTGGTCGGGTCCGAGAGGTAGATCTCGTGGTGCCGGCCGGCCTCGCGCAGCCCCTCGGTGTGCAGGTAGTCGTGCAGCAGCTTCACCGTCCGCGGCTCGGTCTCGTAGGGGCCCTGGTGCAGCACCTGGACGCAGCGGCCCTCGGTGAAGGACTCCCGGCGCAGCCGGCCGACCGCCTCGGCCCCGGCCTTCCCTTCCGCCTTGGCCTCCGCCTTGGCGAGCGCGGCGGCGAGTTGTGCGTCGGTGTAGGGGACGGGCTGGCGGATCAGCAGGGTCCACCGCCAGCCGGCCCGGGCGCCGGGGCCGTAGGAGTCGGCGGAGACGGCGTCGAAGTGCGGGTCGTCGCTGTGCCAGAGCCCTTCCAGCGGCATCACCGCGTAGTCCGTCCCGGTGTCGGCCCGGACGGCGAACTTCAGGGCGTAGGAGACCGCGTACAGCGCGGCGATGGCGGGCCCGAACTCGGGGCTCTGCTGCGGGTCGCCGGTCCCGTCGAGGGCCAGGAAGGCGAACTCGGGGACGTCGAGCGGTTGCGGGACGGCCTTCGCGCGGTACAGCTCGCCGCCCAGCTTGCGGTGGTCGGTCTTCTCGGCCTTCTTCCCGGTCTGCCCGGTCTTCTCCCCGGCCTTGCCGGGCTGCCCTGCCTGCTCTGCCTTCTCGGCCCTCTGCTCGGTCTTCTTCTCAGCCTTGCCGGTGGTACCCATGGTGCACAACTCCCGTACGACTGCGGATCGGGGCGCCCGGGGCGCCGGTGGAACAGGGCGACCGGTGGCCCCCGCAGGGGCGAACGAGACGGCGCGACGACGGTCACCGCGCGTCCGGTCGCACGGTCCGGGCCGCCGCCCCGCCGTCGGTCCGGGCTCCTGACCCGGGGTTCACCCAGGAGCGGGCCGGTCCGGGACCGCTTTTCCACCGTTGCGGTCAAGTACTCCCCCGGCAACCGATCCAAAGCTTGACTGAGCCGGTCAACAACGCTCCTACCGCTTCTCACCCGGTCGTTTCGCTGCGAGAACTGACGTGCGCGGTTCCCCCATCCGGATGACGAGAGGGATGCATCGTGACTCCAGCCGCCCAGTGGACCCCCGTGCCGGTGCCGGCCGCAGCGGACCCCCATGAGGTCCCGTCGCACTGGTTCAACCTCGTCCCCAGCCTGCCCGGCCCCGTCCCGCCGCCCCGCGAGCCCGAGGGCGCCGAGCACGACGCCTGGGGCTCCCGGCTCGCCCTGCAGCAGCGGATCCGGCTCGACGCCGTCCGCGCCCAGGACGGTGCCACCGAACCCTTCCTGGCCATCCCGGAGCGGGTGCGCGAGGAGCTGGCGTCGATCGGACGCCCCACCCCGCTGCTGCGGGCCCGGGCCCTGGAGCGCTACCTGGAGACCCCGGCCCGGATCTACCTCAAGCGCGAGGACGTGCTGCCCACCGGCAGCTTCAAGCTCAACTCGGCCATCGCCCAGGCCCACTACGCGGCCGAGCAGGGCGTCGACACGCTGGTCACCGAGACCGGCGCCGGCCAGTGGGGCCACGCGGTGGCCTGGGCCGCGCGCCGCTTCGGCCTCAGGGCCGTCATCTACTGGGCCGGCGTCTCGGCCCGCCAGAAGCCCGGCCGCCGGGCGCTGATCGAGATGCTCGGCGCCGAGGTGCACGCCTCCCCCAGCGAGCGGACACCGGTCGGCAAGGCGCTGCTGCGCGACGGCCGGCACCTGCTGGGCTCGCTCGGCACCGCGATCGGCGAGGCGATCAGCCACGCCGCGCTGCACCCGGAGACCCGCTACATCTCCGGCAGCAACCTGGCCCACGTACTGATCCACCAGACCGTCATCGGCCAGGAGACCAAGGCCCAGCTGGCCGCCCTCGGCGAGCGGCCGGACGCGCTGGTGGCCTGCGTCGGCGGCGGCAGCAACCTGGGCGGCTTCATGGGCCCCTACCTCGCCGAGAAGGCGGAACGCGGCGACGACCTGCTGCTGCTCGGCGCGGAGTCCGCGAGCGCCCCCCGGCTGACCCGGGGCACGCTGCGCTACGACCACGCCGACCCGGAGGGCGTCACCCCGCTCGGCAAGTCGTACACCCTCGGCCGGGACTACGAGCTGCCGGAGACCCACGTCGGCGGTCTGCGCCAGCACAGCGGCTCGCCGCTGATCGGCGTGCTGCGCGGCGAGGGGCTGCTGGACGCGGTCGCGTACGAGGAGACGGACGTCTTCGAGACCGGGCGGCTGGTGCTCTCCACCGAGGGGATGCTGATCGCGCCGGAGTCCTGCCACGCCCTGCGCGCGGCCGTGGACCGGGCCGTCCTGGCCCGCGAGACCGGGCGGGCCGAGGTGATCGTCGCCTGCGTCAGCGGCAACGGGCTGCTCGACCTCGACGGCTACCTCGCGCACCGCTGACCACCGGCGCCCCGCGCCCACCACAGGCACCCGTCACCGGGCCCTCCGCCGGGCCCCGCACCACCGCCCGCGCACGCCGGGAGCGTGCCACCGCGTACCCGGGGCCGCGCGCACCACCGGGAGCACCACCCCCCGCGCACGACCGAGGTCACGGCACCACCCGCACCGGCACCGCCCGGGCGAGGCGCACGTGCCCCAGGACCACCCGTTCCGACACCACCCGTTCCGACACCCTGCACGAAAGGACCGACGTGTCCGACGGAACCATCATCGAGCTGTCCAGCGGGACCAGCCCAAGCTGCCCGTACTATCTCGGCGAGTCCATCGGCGACCGGCTGCCCGAGTACCTCGGCCGGCACGCCTTCGACGAGTTCTACCTGGTCACCAGCCAGCCGCTGTACGAGCTGTTCGGCCGGGACCTCGCCAACCGGCTCGGCCGGACCGGCGTCGCCGTCAACCTGATCACCGTGGCCGAGGGCGAGGGCGTCAAGGGCTGGCCCGAGCTCACCGCCCTCTGCGAACGGCTGGTGGCCGCCGGGGCCACCAAGGACTCGATCGTCGGCGCGCTCGGCGGCGGCATGATCAGCAACCTGGCCGGACTGGCCGCCGCCATGGTCTACCGGGGCCTGCGCTTCGTCGAGATCCCGACCACCATGCTGAACCTCACCGACGGAACCCTCAGCAACAAGCAGGCGATCAACGGCGCCCTCGGCAAGAACCAGTTCGGCGTCTACCACGCACCGCTGTTCATCTGGGCCGACGTGGCGATGCTGCGCAGCGAGCCGGAGCGCCAGCACCGCAGCGCGCTGGTGGAGGCGCTGAAGAACGGCCTGGTCAACGACGCCGCGTGGGTCGACCGGATGGAGGGCCTGCTGACCGGCGGTGTGGCGGGCATCCGGGACGACCTGCTCGGGGTCTGCCACGAGGTGGTCCGCAGCAAGCTGGGCATCCTGGCGCAGGACCCGGGCGAGCGCGGCGCCGGCATCATCCTGGAGTACGGCCACACCGTGGGGCACGCCGTGGAGTTCCTCTCCGGGGGCGCGCTGCTGCACGGCGAGGCGGTCGGCATCGGGATGTGCGCCGCGGCCCGGCTGGGCATCCGGCTCGGGATCACCGCCCCGGAGGTGCTGGCGCGCCAGGAGCACCTGCTGGGCACCCTGATCGGCAGTCCGACCACGGTGCCCCGGGAGTTCACCCCGGAGCGGATCGTCGAGGTCATCCTCAGCGACAACAAGCGCCGGGCGGGCAGCGCGGTGCGGTTCGTGCTGGTGCCCGAGGTCGGCCGGGTGCACATCGTCGACGGCGACCACGAGACGCCGGTGCCCGAGCCGCTGCTGAAGAGCGTCCTCGCCGAGGCCTGACCGCCCCCGTACGCGCCCGGGCACCGCGCGCACCCCCCGACCGCCGGCCCAGCAGGGCCGGACGGCCCGTTCGGCCTCCCGAAGGAGTCATCCATGAACGACGCGCATTCGCCGGAGATCGCCGAGACGGTCTACCGGCTCGACGGCCCGCTGCGCTGGGCGCTCGGCGAGGTGCAGGACCTGCTGCGCTCCGTCGGCGCCGCGCCCGGCCAGCAGGTGGTCGACGTCGGCGCGGGCACCGGCTACGCGGCCGTGCCCGCCGCCCGGCTGGTCGGGCCGGAGGGCTCGGTGCACTGCGTCGACGGCAGCCCGGAGCTGCTGGAGGTGCTCGCCGGCCGGGCCGCCCGCGAGGGCGTGGCCGACCGGGTGACCCGCACCGTGAGCCCGGTGGTCCCGCTGCCCGTCGCCGACGCCGCCGCCGACCTGGTGATCTCCACCTACGTCCTGCACGAGCTGGCCGACGACGCGCCCGCCGCGATCGCCGAGATGTACCGGGTGCTGCGCCCCGGCGGGCGGGTGGCGCTGGCGGACTACCGCAAGACCGCCGACAAGGAGCGCAACCGGGAGATCGAGGCCTGGTACGCCCGCCAGCCCGACGGCGCCGGTCCCGAGGAGGTGCACCTGCGCTTCACCCTCAACGAGTTGGAGGAGATGCTGCGCGCCGCCGGCTTCCAGCGGATCGAGCTGCGCACCTGGCACGACTTCCACGTGCACGCCACCGCTGAGAAGTGACCGGGCCCCCGGGCACCGGAGCCCCGGCGCGGCACGCACCGACGCGGCCGCGCACCAGCACCCGGCGACCGGCCGGCCAGGACCCGCCGGTCACCGTCGTCACCACCGTCACCAGCCAGAAGGAGAACTGTCGTGGTCAAGCTTGCCTACAACGCCAACGGCCTGCGGACGATCTCGGTGGAGCGGGCGATCGAGGCGGTCGCCGACGCCGGCTACGAGGGGATCGAACTCTCGCTCCACCCGGCCCACCTGGACCCGTTCGCCTTCGGCCCCGCCGAGGCCGCGCCGATCCGCAAGGCCCTGGAGCGCACCGGCCTGACGGCCTGCTGCCTGGCCGCGGGCGCCGACAACCTGCTCGGTGAGGAGCGCTTCGAGCCCTCGCTGATCCATCCCACCGCCGAGGGCCGGGCCCGCCGCGTCGACCTCGTCCTGCGGTCGGTCCGGATCGCCGACGAACTCGGCATCCCCTACGTCAACTTCGCCACCGGCAAGCGCAAGCCCGAGGTGGCCGAGGAGCAGGCCCGGCAGTGGCTGGACGAGGGCGTCCGGCAGGTGCTGGACGGCCCGGGCACCGCGGTGCTGGCGATGGAGCCCGAGCCGGAGTTCTTCCTGGAGAGCAACGACGGGGTCGCCCGGCTGGCCGACTCGCTGGCCTCGGACCGCTTCGCGCTCGCCCAGGACCTCGGCCACTGCCGGGTGGTGGAGGAGGACTACCTCGCCTCGGTGGAGCGGAACCTGCCCTATACGAAGATCATCCAGGTCGAGGACATCAAGGGCCGGGTGCACCACCACGAGATCCCCGGGGACGGCGACATCGACTTCGCCGGCTTCTTCTCGGTGCTGGGGCGCGGCGGCTACGACGGCTACGTCAGCGTGGAGCTGTACAACCACGCCGACCGCTACGAGCACGCGCTGCGCCGCAGCCGCGAGGTGCTGACCGCCGCGATCGCCGCCGCCGCGCAGGGCTGAGCCCGTCGTGCCCGCCGACCGCCCCGGCCCGCCGCCGCCCCCGCCGCCGCTGGCCCCCCGGGCCCTGCACGGGACCGGACTGACGCCGCTGTTCGACCACCACATCCACACCGACCTGCGCAACGCGGACGACTACGAGCTGATGGCCGTCAGCGGGGTGCTCACCGCGCTCGCCCCGTGCTCCGCCTCGCTGGAGGCCCGGGACTCCGGCAGCGCCTTCGCCGCCCGCTTCGAGCGGCTCGCCGGAGCCGAGACCGCCCGGGCCGCCGCGTACGGGATCGACCTGCACGTGGCGCTCGCGGTGCACGCGGCCGACATGGCGGGGCTGCGCGGCGCGCTGGCCGGGATCGAGGTGCTGGAGCGGTACCTGGACCACCCGAGGGTCCGGGCGCTGGGCGAGGTGTCGCTGCGCGGCGGCGGCCCGGACGAGGTCGAGGTGCTGGAGCGGCAGCTGAAGCTGGCGTCGGCGCGCGCCCTGCCGGTACTGGTCGAGTCGCCGCCCGCGCTGCCGGCCTTCCGGGAGATGCTGGCGCCGCTGGCGGGCGCGGTGGAACGGGCCGGCATCGACCCGGCCACGATCGCCCTGCTCGACCTGGACGAGCAGCGGATCGACCTGCTGGCCGAGCACCCGGCGCTGCGCGGGCTCGGCGGGTACGGGATCGCCGTCGCCCCGCGCCAGGACGCGCTGTTCCAGGTCCGCGAGAAGCAGTCGCACCGCGAGGTGCTCGGCCTGCTGGACCGGTTCGGCCCGGAGCGGCTGATGCTCAACACCGGCCTGCACTTCGGCTCGGCCGACCCGCTGGGTCTGGCCAGGACGGTGCACCGGCTCCGACTCCATGGTGTCCCCGAGCAGATCGTGAGGGCTCTCGCTCATGGCAACGCTGCCCAGTTCTTCGCCGTCCCCCACCGGGTCCCCGCCGCCGGGTGAGCCGGCCGGCGCCCGCCCGCACGGGCTGCCCGACCGGGGCGTCCCCGTCGAGCGGGTGCTCGCCGAGCTGGCCGGGCTCTGCGCGGACGACCACGACTACCGGGACGGCACCGTCTTCAACTCGATCTGCTCGACGCCGCTGCCGGTGGCCGAGCAGGTGTTCGCCGCCCACCAGCAGTCCAACATGGGCGACAACCGGATCTTCCCCTCGCTGCCCCGCGCCGAGGCCGAGGTGACGGCCATGCTGGCCGACCTGATGGACGGTCCCGGGGCCGCCGGGGTGGCCACCTCGGGCGGCACCGAGGCCAACCTGCTGGCGGTGCTCGCCGCGCTCCGGCACCACCGGGCCCGCTTCGGGGCCGGTGCGCCGGCCCGGGTCCTGATGGGCGACAGCGCGCACTTCTCCTTCGACAAGATCGCCGCGCTGCTGGCGGTCGAGGTGGTCCGCGTCCCCTCCGACGAGCGGCTGCGGGTCGACACCGGGCGGCTGCTGCCGCTGGTGACCCCGGAGACCGCGCTGGTGGTGGCCACCGCCGGCAGCTCCGAGTCCGGCGCCGTGGACGACGTGCCGGCGATCGCCGCGCACGCCTCGGCGCTCGGCGTACCGGTGCACGTAGACGCCGCCACCGGCGGGTTCCTGGTGCCGTTCGCCCGCGAGATGGGCGACGACCTGCCGGCGATCGGCTTCGGCGTCGACGGCGTCAGCTCCGTCACCCTGGACCCGCACAAGTACGGCGGCGCGCCGATCCCCGCGGGCCACGTGCTCTTCCGCGACCCCGGGGCGCCGGACGCGCTGCGCACCTCCTCGCACTACCGGGGCACCCTCGACCACCACGCCCTGCTCGGCACCCGGCCCGGCGGCGCCCTGCTGGCCACCTGGGCGGCGCTGCGCGCCCAGGGCCGCAGCGGCTACCGGGCCTCGGTCGCCGGGCTCTGGGAGCGCCGGGCGCTGCTGGTGCGGCTGCTCACCGAGGCCGGTTTCGAGGTCGCCCCGCGGCCCGAGCTCACCGTGGTGACGGTTCGCCACCCGAGCCCGGAGAAGCTGGTCGACGCGCTGGAGGAGCGCGGCCTGATCGCCTCGGTGGCCCACCGGCTGGGCCTGCTGCGGCTGGTCGTGCACTGGCACCAGAGCGAGCGGCAACTGCGCGGCCTGGTCGCCGCGCTGGCCGAGGTCGACGGAGGCCGGCCGTGAAGATCCTCTTCGTGTCGATCAACAAGCTGAAGTCCTTCCGGCCGGTCCTGCCGATCGGCATGGTCACCATCGCCACCCAGGCGCGGGCGGCCGGGTACCAGGTCGAGACGCTGGACCTGATGTGGGAGGAGGAGGACGAGCCCGTCGTCCGGGCCGCGGTCCGCGCCTTCAAGCCCGACGTGGTGGGGATCTCGATCCGCAACGTCGACTCGCAGAGCATGCTGGAGCCGGTCGTCTACACCCCGCTCGCCCGCGAGGTGGCCGACTGGTCGCGCGACGAACTGCCCGGCGTCACCGTGCTGCTGGGCGGTCCGGGGTTCTCCACCGTCCCCGAGGACCTGATGGACTTCGTCCGGGCCGACTACGGGATCACCGGTTTCGCCGAGGAGTCCGTCCAGCCGCTGCTGGACCACCTGGCCCGGGGCGAGGAACCGCTGGACGTGCCCGGGGTGATCAGCCCGCGCGAGGGCGGCGGCTACCACCGGCGCGACGCCGTCTTCCGGATCGACTACCGCAAGGCGGCCCGCCCCGACCCGGCCCTGTACGACCAGCGCTACTTCAGCTACTCGTACGAGACCCACGACCGCAGCCTCAAGGTGCCGGCGACCATCCAGACCAAGAAGGGCTGCGTGCTGGAGTGCGTCTTCTGCAGCAACTTCCTGGTGGACGGCACCGGCGTGAAGTTCGACGAGGTCTCCCGGGTGGCCGACGAGGTGGAACGGCTGCGCGACGAGGGCCTGGAGGTCCTGGAGATCGTCGACGGGGTCTTCAACCTGCCGCTCAACTACTCGCTGGAGGTGCTGCGGGAGTTCGTCCGCCGGGGCATCGAGATGCCGTGGTCCTGCATGGTCAACCCGGGCAACGTGACCTCCGAACTGGTCGACCTGATGGTCCGCACCGGCTGCTACTACGTCGAGTTCGGCACCGACTCGGCGTGTGACCGGATCCTGCGCGGGCTGAAGAAGAACTTCCGCCAGCGCCAGATCATCGAGTCGCACCGCAAGTTCGTCGAGGCCGGCATCCGGGTCGAGCACTGCCTGTTCATCGGCAGCCCCGGCGACGACCGGGACTCGGTCCGCGAGACCTTCGACGTGATGGAGCAGCTCGTGCCGCCCGCCACGCCCGACGTGCACGCCTTCTGGACGCTCGGCCTGCGGGTCTGCCGGGGCACCGCCCTGCACACCACCGCCGTCGCCGAAGGCATGATCACCGGAACGGAGCGATTCATCGTGCCCAAGTACTACTGCTCCCGCGCGGTCATCGAGGACGCCGCCGTCCTCGACGAGATCCAGGCGCGGGTGCTCGCCAACGACAACTGGTACCTGTGGTGGGGGCTCAACTCGATCAGCCTGCGCGAGCGCATCACCATGGCCCGCGCGGAGAGCGAGCGGATCGAGGCCGAGCTGAACGACCACCTGCCGCCGCTCCCGGCGGCCGGGGACGGTGCCCGGTGAGCGCCGGGGCGGACCTGCGGCTGACCGGCCCCGGCCGGCTCACCGTCGACGAGGCGAAGCCGCCGACCGCGCCGCTCGGCCCGGACGAGGTCCTGGTCGAGGTCGACCGGGTCACCCTGTGCGGCAGCGACCAGGCGCTGTACGACGGCGCCTACGGCGGCCCGAGCAGCTACCCGCTGCGCTTCGGCCACGAGTGGTCCGGCCTGGTGGTCGACACCGGGAGCAACGGCCGCGCGCTGCTGGGCCAGTGGGTCACCGGCGACTGCTCGCGCTGGTGCGGGGACTGCCCGCGCTGCGGCACCGACCGCAACGTCTGCACCCGGATCGAGAAGTTCGGCCTCACCGTCGACGGCTTCTCGACCCGGCTGCGGACCGTGGACCGCCGCTACCTCTACCCCGACACGCACGGCCTGGGCCCCGGCCTGCTGGCGCTCTCCGAGTTCTTCGCCGTCGCCGCCCAGGGCCTGCGGCGGATCGACCCGCGCCCCGACGAGCGGATCCTGGTGATCGGCGCCGGCGCCCTCGGCCTGGCGAGCTACCTGCTGCTCACCGGGGCGTACGGGGCGGGCGGGGTGGAGCTGCTGGAGGCGGACCCGGTGAAGGCCGCAGCCGTCACCGCGCTGCTGCCGAGCGCCCGGGTCCGCACCGCCGCGCCCGAGCCCGACGCCGCCGCGCGGTCCGCCGGCGGGTACGCCGCCCTGACCGCCGCCGCCCGGTACGACCTGACCGTGGACTGCTCCAGCGGCGCCGACGGCCTCGCCACCGCGCTGGCCTGCGCCGTCCCCCGCGGCCGGGTGCTCTGCTTCGGGCTGCGCCGCAGCGCCGCGCTCCGTACCGACCTGCTGGTGGCCAACGCACTGACCCTGGTCGGCTCGATCGGCGGCACCGGCGGCTTCCACCGCGCCCAGGAGTTCCTGGCCGGCCACCGCGAGGAGGCCGGGCTGCTGGTCACCCACCGCCTGCCGGCCGAACGGGCGGCGGAGGCCTTCACGCTCGACCCCCGTACCCGGATCAAGACCCAGCTGATGTTTGGAGAGGATGCCCGGTGACCACCGCCGACCGCCCCCCGCACCTGCGCTATCCGGAGATCCGGGAGGCCGCGCTGGCCGACCTGGCCGCGTTCGAGAAGCTCAGCCCCGACCAGGTGCCCGACCACCAGTTCGCTCTGCTGCGCCGCCAGTTGGACCACGCCTTCGCCAACTCGCCGTTCTACCGGGAGCGCTGGGCCGGGCGGCACGGCTCTCTGCGGCCCACCAGTGCCGAGGAGCTGCGGACCCTGCCCTTCACCACCAAGGCCGAGCTGCGCGGCGCCTACCCGTTCGGCCTGCTGGCCGTCGGCCGGGAGGAGCTGATCCGCTACGGCGAGTCCACCGGCACCACCGGCAGCCCCACCTCCTCGATGATCACCTACGAGGACTGGATCCGCGGCAACGTCGCGGTCGAGCAGTCCGTCGGCCACGTGCTCGGCCCCGGCGACCTCGTCTTCATCGCCATCCCCTACGAACTCGCCTTCGCCTCCTACGACCTGGACCGGGCGCTGGAGCAGAACGGCGCGGCCGTGGTGCCGGTCGGCACGCTCAGCCTGGTCTGCCCGTTCGAGCGGATGGTCGAGATGATGTGGACCGTCCGCCCGACCGCCCTGGTCTGCACGCCCAGCCGGGCGCTGCGCCTCTACGACATGCTGAAGGACACCGGGCGCGACCCGGCCGAGATCGGGCTGAAGACCTTCCTCTACGTCGGCGAGACCTGCTCCCCCGCCAAGCTGGAGAAGATCGCCGCGCTCTGGGGCGTCCGGCTCTCCAACGCCTACGGCTCCACCGAGACCAACTCGCTCGGCCTGGTCTGCGAGCGGGGCAGCCTGCACCTCACCGAGGACCGGCACCTGTTCGAGGTGATCGACCCGGAGACCACCGAACCCGTCCCCGACGGCACCGCCGGCGAGCTGGTCATCACCGCCCTGGCCGGCCGGGCCATGCCACTGCTGCGCTACCGCAGCGGCGACTTCGTCACCGTCTCCGCCGAGCCCTGCGCCTGCGGCAGCCCGCGCCGGGTGCTCTCGCACCACGGCCGGGTCAGCGAGCAGCTGACCGTCGGCGGGCAGCGGATCAACAAGCTGGCGCTGGAGCAGACCGTGCTCGCCACCGAGGGCGCCGGCCTCTACTGGGCGGCCGGCGTCTCCGGGGACCACCTGGAGATCCGGGTCGAGGCCGAGGTCGAGGACCCGGCGGCGCTCTGCGCGGCCGTCGCCGAGCGGGTCACCGCGGAGTTCGCGGTGCCCGCCTCGGTCGCCCCGATCGACCGCGCCCAGGTGCGGCGGGCGATGGACCGGATGCTCAAGCCCGGCAGCCTCACCATCGAGGACCTGGAGGCGGTCTCATGACCCTCGGCCTGCGCCCGGGCAACCCCGCCGAACCCCGGCACAACGACCCCGGCACGATCGCCGTGGTCGGCCTCGGCCGGCTCGGCTCGGTGCTGGCCGACCGGCTGGCCGAGCGCTTCCCGGTGCTGCTCAACGACAGCGACCCCGCGGTCGCCCGGCGGGTCGCCGCCGAGCTGTCGCTGCCCGACATGGACCAGCGCGAGATCCTCTCCGCCGCCGACACCGTGCTGCTCTGCGTCCCGCCGCAGGAGACCGCGGCCGCGCTGCGCCGGCTCGCCGCGCTGACCGAACAGGTCGGCCGCCGGGCGCTGTTCGTCAACATGGCGACCAGCGTGCCCACCGAGGACCTGCCGGACCTCGGCGTGGAGGTGGTCGGCCTCAAGCCGGTCTGCCAGTTCACCGCCGTGGCCCTCGGCCTCAAGACCGTCCTGGTCACCTCCGCACCGCGCCGGATCGGCCTGCTGCGGACCCTCGCCGCCGACCTCGGCGAGGTGGTGCTCGGACCGGAGGCGTGCGTCGGCCCGGCCAACCGCGCCGCCACCAAGGCCGCCCTGCGCGCCTGCGCCGAACTGGCCGCCGAACTGACCGGCCGCGGCCTGCCCACCGACATCGTGCGGGCGGCGATTCGCAACGTCTTCGTCGGGACGGCGCTGGACTACCCGCCCTCGGACGCCAACCCCTACACCCGCTCGGTGCTGGAGGAGATCGCCGCCGAGGCCGCCGGCGCCGCGCCGCCCGCCGCCGACCGGGCACCGGCCGGGCCGCGGGCCGCCGTCCGGCCACCGACCGTCCTGCCGCCCACCGACCTCGTCCCGCCGGACGCGCTCGGCTGGGCCGCCTGGGCCGAGCGCCCCGTCACCCCGGGAGGACCCGCATGACCACCACCCCGCCGGACGTCCCGCACGGCGGCGCGCACTGCGAGACCGCGTCGATGCGCAAGCAACTGGCCGCGCACGACCTGCCGATCAGCGAGGCGATGCTGTTCGGCGTGGCCGGCGGCATCAACTTCATGCACATGCCCGCCCCGCCCGGCGGACGCGGCTTCACCGGCGGCCGCAACGGCCCGTTCCCCGAGTTCACCCGGCGGATGGCGGCCGGCGTCGGCCTCGACCTGGAGGTCGCCGTCACCGACGACCCCGAGCGCGCCTGGGGCGACCTGCTGGCCGAACTCGACCTCGGCCGCCCGGCGGTGGTCTACGCGGACCTCTTCCACCTGCCGTACTTCCAGGCCACCCGGCACTTCGGCGGCCACGCGATCGTCGTCGTCGGCCACGACCGGGACGACGACACCGTCACCGTCTCGGACCGCCCGGCCCGCGCGCAGACCCTGACCACGGCCGAACTCGCCACCGCCCGGGCCTCCGGCCACCAGCCCTTCCCGCCCCGGCACGCCCTGCTGCGCGCCGACTGGAAGGCCGCCCGGTACCCCACCGAGGACGACATCCGCCAGGGCATCCGCTGGTCCTGCCGCGCGATGCTGCACCCGCCCGTGCCCAGCTTCGGGTTGCGCGGCCTCGACTCCTACGGCGCCGGTCTGCGGCACCTGCTGCTCAGCGACACCCCCGCCGCCGCCGTGGTGGACGAACTCGCGGGCGCCTACGTCGACTTCGAACTGGCCGGCACCGGGGGGAACGCCTTCCGCAACCTGTTCCGGACCTTCCTGACCGAAGCCGCCGAGCTCACCGGGGACCACCGGCTGGCCGACGCCGCCCTGCTCTGCGCCGACAGCGCCGGGCGCTGGGAGCGGGTGATCGCCCTGCTGCTGCCCGACTGGACGCCCGCGTTCACCGAACTCGGCGCCGCCTACCGGGCACGGGAGGCCGAGCTGCTGGACGGCGGCGCCGCCGCCCTCGCCCGGGCCGCCCTGCTCGGCGAGCGGCTGCCCGACCTGCGGGCCGCCGCGGCCGCCGGGCTCGCCCCGGTGCGCGAGCGCCTCGCCGGGGAGCTGCGGGCGGCCCTGGCCTCCGTCGCCGAGACCGAGCGGGAGCTGTTCGCCCTGCTGAGGGAGGTGTGAGCGGGGTGTCCACCGGCCTGCTGCCGGCCGTCCGGACGCCGACCCGCCACCGGCTCTCCGACGAGGCCGACCGGCTGGCGTACGACCGGTACGTGGCCGCCCGCAACCAGTACAAGGAGGAGTTCCTCGACCTGCTGGAGAGCGCCTGCACGGACGGCCCGGTGCTGGAGGTCGGCCCCGGCTACGGCGGGTTCGCCGCCCTGCTGCTGGCCCGCCGCCCGGTCGACCTGCGGGTGCTCTGCACCGACCCGGGCGCCGTCGCCCCGCTGCGCGAGCGGCTCGGCGCGGCGGTGCCGGTCGACCACTGGCCGGCCGGCGGCCCGCTGCCGGCCCCCCTCGCCGGGCGCCACCCGCTGGTCTACAGCGTGCACGCGCTCGGGGAGTGCACCGACCCCACCGCCCTGCTCCGCGGGGCGGCGCGGGCCCTGGCCCCCGGCGGCCGGCTGCTGGTCAACGACCTGCGCCGGGACCCGGATCCGTTCATCCTCGAATACACCCTGCGCGAGATGGCCGCCGACGACTCGCCCGACGGCCAGTACCGCTTGCGCACCTACCTGGACTCCCTGCGCGGCGCCTGGACCGGCGCCGAACTGCGTCAACTGCTCGACGCCGCGGGGATGGCCGACTGGGCGGTCGGCCCGGACGGCCCGATGGCACTCACCGTCGAGCACCACCGCGCCACCTGACGACCGGAGAGGCACATGACCCAAGAAGCGATCACCCGGAACTTCCTCGACACCCCCAGCTTCTGGCGCGACTACCCGGAGCGGGACATCGAGTTCGTCCGCTGGTACCCGTGCGACGTCAAGCCGCTGTCGGCGGACCAGATCTACGCCACCCGGGAGAAGTTCCCGAAGACCACGTCGTTCTACGTGCACATCCCGTTCTGCAACCAGGTCTGCACCAGCTGCCCGTACAACAAGTTCTCCACCCGCAACACCCTCACCCAGCGCTACATCCAGGCGCTCAAGCGGGAGATCGACCTCTACTCGCAGCTGCCGCACGTGCGGGACACCGTCTTCACCTCCGGCTACTTCGGCGGCGGCACGCCCACCACGCTGCGCGCCGAGGAGCTCGACGACCTGCTGGGCTACATGAAGCAGCGGCTCAACTTCAGCCCGGACTGCTCGGTCACCATCGAGTCCACCCCCGTCGACGTCGACCAGCAGAAGCTGGACGTGCTGCTCAAGCACGGCGTCAACCGGATGAGCCTGGGCGTCCAGACCTTCCACGACCCGCTGCTGCGCTACCTCGGCCGGGCACGGGCGCACACCGGCGAGTCCGCCACCCGCACCATCGAGCTGATCGACCGCAGCGGCCTGGAGAACCTCTGCATCGACTACATGATCGGCATCCCCGGCCAGACCCCCGAGCTGTGGGCGCAGGACATCCGCACCCTGATGGACCTCCCGGTGACGTCCTTCTCGGTCTACAACTACGCGGTCATGCCCGGCTCGGAGGTGTTCTTCGCGCTGCAGAGCGGCGCCACGCCGCCCTGCCCGAGCACCCGCGAGGCCGACGAGATGTACCAGTACCTGCACACCACGCTGATGGACGCGGGCTACCTGGCGCTCACCTACAACGACTTCATCGAGCCGATGCGGCCCGAGTGGGAGGCGGCCGGGGTCAAGACGTACCCGGTGGTGAAGGACGGCAGCAAGCCGTACCGCGGCCTGGAGACGGACACCTTCTACCTGACCGACCACCTGTCCCAGATCTGGGGCCGGTGCGGGGACATGGTGGCCATCGGCTCGGGCGCCTACGGGTACCTGAACAACCACATGTACCTCAACGAGCCGGACATCGAGTCGTACATCAGCCGGTGCAACGAGGGCCGGCTGCCGGTGGTGATGGGCGCCTACACCGACGAGCACGAGCAGCGCTGCCGCAGCCTCGTCCTGGGGCTGAAGCTGCTGCGGGTCAAGCGCTCGGTCTACCGCGAGCGGCACGGCGTCGACCCGTACGAGTACTTCAAGGACAAGGTCGACGACCTGGTGGCCAAGGGGCTGCTGGAGGTCGACGCCGACGCGATCCAGGTCACCTACCCGAAGGGCTGGTACTACATCGACAACATCTCCAAGAGCTTCTACTCGGACGCCAACTACCGGCTCCCGCAGCCGACCTCGGCGAGCACCGAGATCCTCAAGTGGCAGATCGACCGCACCGACGGCCGGAAGGGGCTCCCCCTTGTCCAGTTCTGAGACCACCGCGCGCCGCTCCCGCCGGGGGCGGATCTTCGACCTCGCCGAGCGGGCCCCGCAGGGCGACCCGTTCGAGACCGCCGAGGAGTGCCGCGCCTACGACCGCAGCGTGCGCACCTCGATGATCATCCCGATGCAGCACATGATGAAGCTGATCGGGCCGGACTGCGGTCCGGACAAGGACGTCCTGGAGATCGGCTGCGCCAGCGGCCTGCTGTCGCTGCGCCTGGCCGCCCAGCACCGCGACTCCACCTTCACCGGGCTGGACAGCAACGACGCCTTCCTGGAGGTCGCCCGGGAGAACACCATCTTCGCCAACCTGGTCTCCTACGGCGGCGACTTCGCCTGCGACTGGGCCCGGTACAGCCGGCTGCCGTACCCGGACGACAGCTTCGACGTGGTGTTCAGCTTCTGCGCGATCAACCGGTGGGACAAGCCCGCCCGGATCCTGCCCGAGCTGGCCCGGGTCTGCCGCCCCGGCGGCGCCGTCCTGCTGTACGACCTGGCCCGGGACGCCGACGAGGGCATGGTCTCGTTCGTGCTGCAGTACGCCGGCGGTGACGCCAACGCGTTCATGACCTCGCTGCGGGCCTCGTACTCCACCGAGGAGATGCGCGAGCTGCTCGACCAGGTCGGCCTGAACGACTGGAGCGTCACCAAGGAGGGCATCAACCTGGTGGTCTCCTCCCGGGCCAGGGACACCGGGTACACGGTCGGCGAGCCCGGCATCTACGAGCGGATCTTCGACTGACGGTCCCCGCCCCAGGTCCGGGTGGGGTGCCCGCCGCTGCGGCGGGCACCCCACCCGGACCCCCCGGACCACCCCGCCCGCGCCACCGCCCGTCCCCGGAAGGAGCACGACCATGCCCACCGCCGATCTTCGCCGGTACCGGGTCGGCGTCGTCCAGCTGTCCGTCGCCACCAACCGCCGTGCGGAGAACCTGGCGCGGGCCGAGAAGCTGGTGCGCGCCGCGGCCGACGACGACTGCCGGCTCGTCGTCCTGCCCGAGGTGTTCGCCACCGCGCTCAACCTGCCGAAGAGCCACGAGATCGCCGAGCCGGTGCCCGGGCCGCTCACCGAGTGGCTGGCCGGCCTGGCCCGCGAACTCGGCGTCTGGATCGCCGCCGGCGTGCTGGAGCGCGCCGGGGACGACGTGCACAGCACCGCCGTCCTGCTGGACGACACCGGGGAGCTCGTCGGCACCGCGCGGCGCACCATGGTGTACGACCTGGAGGCGCACTTCATCACGGGCCGCACCGGCGCCCGCGTCTTCCCGACCCCGCTCGGCCGGATCGGCTTCGCGCTCGGCTACGACGTGCAGTTCCCGGAGGTGCTGCGCGGCCTGTTCGCCGACTCGGCGGAGATCATCGTGGCCCCCTCCGTCCTGCTGCGGCCGTTCGCCGAGCCGGTGCGGCAGATGCTGCTAGCCCGGGCCGCCGAGAACTGCGCCTACGTGCTGTTCGCCAGCGCGACCGGCGAGAACACCCTCGCCGGGCTCACCTACATGGGCCGCAGCGCGATCCTGCGCAGCCCGCTGGCGATCGGCGCCTACTCGCGGGACTTCCGCAAGCAGCAGCCGGTGCTCGCCGAGGCCGACCGCGAGGAGGTACTGCTGACCGCCGACCTGGACCTGCACGAGCTGCGCCGGATGCGCGAGGCGGCGCCGTTCGCCGCCGACTTCCGCCGCTCGCCGCTCGGCCTGGCGCTGACCGCCGCCACCCACCCGGACGGGCCGCTGCCCGACTGGGCCGCCGCGGCCCTCGCCCCGCACACCGCACCGCATGCCGCTTCGGACACCCCGGACGCCCCGACCCCGGAAGCCCCCGAGACCCCGGTGGCCTCGGACACCTCGGCGGCCCCGGACACCTCGTTCGCCTCGGATGGAGCCTGACCAGATGACCGTCGAACGCTCGCTCGCCACCAGCCGGCCCCGGGTCGCGCTGATCCAGTCCTTCTGGGACCCGGACCCGGAAGTCAACCTGGCCCGGACCCTCGCCCTGCTGGACACCGTCCAGGACGTCGAACTGATCATCCTGCCGGAGTTCTTCCTCGGCCCGCCCTTCTACTTCCCCGGCCGCGCCCACCTCAAGGGCGTGATCGACCAGCCGGTGCCGGGCCCGCTCTTCGACCAGCTCGCCGAGGTGGCCCGCGCCAAGGGCTGCTACCTGCTCTGCGGCACCGTCGTGGAGCGGGAGGGCGACCGGTACTACAACACCTCCGTCCTGCTGGACGACCAGGGCCGGATCGCCGCCAAGGCCCGCAAGACCCACCGATTCGCCGCCGAGATGGTCACCGTCTCGCCCAGCGACGAACTGGTCATCGTGGACACGCCGTTCGGCCGCCTGGGGATCTGCGTCTGCTCGGACTTCTGGATCCCCGAGGTGCCGCGGACGCTGGCGATGCGCGGCGCCGAGATCATCGCGGTGCCGGGGGCGGCGCTGCGCGGCAACATCCAGATCACCCGGCCGTGCATCCAGGCCAACTCCTCCTTCAACGTCTGCTACACCCTGCTGGCCAGCGCGGTCGGCGAGGTGACCGGCGAGCGCGCCGGACGGACCGTCACCATCTCGGTGGCCGGCCACAGCACCGTCGCCTCGCCCGAGCACCTGGTCGGCTCGCTGGACGAGGAGGAGGGCGTGCTGATCGCCGAGCTCGACCTGGACCGGGTGCGCGAACTGCGGGAGGTCGACCTGTCGTTCCGCAAGAGCCTCTACTTCTGCCTGCACGGCCGTCGGCCCGAGCTGTACCAGGACCTGCTGAAGCCGTACGCCGGCCACCAGGACCTGGAGACCCTCATCACGGACTACCTCACCGCCCGACGGAGCTGATTCGCCATGGCACCCAGCCTGCTGTACCCCGCCGCCGACCACCTGCCCACCGGTGCCGACCGCGAGCCCGCCCTGAAGGAGGTCCTCGACTGGGCCGACCGGGCGGCCGCCACCAACACCGCCGACGCACTGCTCGCCTTCTTCGGCCAGCCGCTGGACCCGCGCACCCTGCGGCTGACCGGCCTGCACCACGTCGCCGTCTACCTGGGCGACTACCGCACCGAGGAGGAGTACGAGGCCTGGCTGGAGACCGTCCGGTCCCACCCGGGACTCGGCCGGGTGTCCGCCGGCCCCTCGCACATCGCGCCGCGGGTGCACGGCACCCCCGGGCACTGGATCAACCTGACCACCGAACGCGGCACCGAGGTCGAGTTCTTCACCTGCCGAGCCTACGGGGCCTGGGCCGACGAGCCGCCGGAGCGCAAGCGGGCGCTGATGTCCCACCTCGGACTCAGCGTCGACACCCCGGACCACGTCCGCCGGGTGCTGGACTACCTGGCCGGCTTCGACAGCGTCGAGGTGCTGGCCTACGCCCCCGAGGACGAACTCGGCCACACCTACGGACACCTGCTGCGCACCGACACCGACCGGGTGCTGGAGCTGGTGCACGCCGGACGGAGTCTGGCATGAGCGAGCGGAGCGAGGTCATCATCCAGTGCCGCGCGTTCCGCGAAGCGGCCACCGAGCGAAGCGAGGCGGGCGCATGAGCGAGCGGAGCGAGGTCATCATCCAGTGCCGCGCGTTCCGCGAAGCGGCCACCGAGCGAAGCGAGGCGGGCGCATGAGCGGGTTCCCGGTACCGGCCCGGCTGCCGGAGAACGTGCCCGGGCGGTTCTACGTCAACGCGGAGTGCACCGACTGCGACACCTGCCGCTGCATCGCCCCGGACTCCTTCGTCCGCAACGACAAGGCCGGCTACACCTTCGTCGCCCGCCAGCCGGCCGACGAGGACGAGGAGGAGCTGGTGTACGAGGCGATGGACTGCTGCCCGGCCGACGCCATCTGCGAGGACGAGTGAGCCCCCGTCCGCCGGGGCCGAGGATCCTCGGCCTCGGCGGCTCGCTGCGCCCCGGCTCGACCAGCCAGCTGCTGCTGCGCCGCGCCCTCGCCGTCCTGGACGCCGACGGCTGCCGGACCTCCCTGCTGGACCTGCGCGAGCTGGACCTGCCGTTCTGCAACGGCGACAAGCAGGACCCGTG
Organism: Kitasatospora sp. NPDC022856; assembly: GCF_055561235.1. Classification (NCBI taxonomy): domain Bacteria; kingdom Bacillati; phylum Actinomycetota; class Actinomycetes; order Kitasatosporales; family Streptomycetaceae; genus Kitasatospora; species Kitasatospora sp. NPDC022856. The sequence goes on from NZ_JBVHHE010000012.1 coordinate 24,460, forward strand.
GCCGAGCCGCCCGGACGTCAAGCTGCTGCGCGAGGAGTTCCGCGCCGCCGACGGCGTCATCCTGGCCGGGCCGGAGTACCACGGGACCATCGGCGGGGCCCTGAAGAACGCCCTGGACCTGCTGGACTTCGAGCACGTCGAGGGGAAGGTCTTCGGGGCGATCTGCGCGCTCGGCGGGCGCAACAACTCCAACGCGCTCAACCACCTGCGCCTGGTGGCCCGCTGGTACCGGGCCTGGATGGTGCCCGAGCAGGTCGCCGTCCCGCAGGCCCGCGGCGCGCTGCCGGGCGGCGAGCCGGCCGATCCCGAACTCGGTGCGCGGGTGGACGAGCTGGCCCGCAGCGTGGCCCGGGCGGCGGCGCTGCTGCGGCCCGGGGCGGGCGGTCCGGCCGTGGTCGGGTCGGTCCGGCCGGGACCGGCCGTCCCGGAAGAAGTTCCGAACGTGTCCAGGACAGTCAAACGCGGGAGCTGACCCGTTGGTAGCGTCACCCCTGTGAATAAGACGCACACATTGGGTGCGCATTTCCAGGGGGCCGGAGAATGGTTCCCGGTGCACCCCAGACCACTTCTCGTGATCAGTCTCCGCCATCCGTCCAACGGAACTCCGCGGGAGGCGACCTGGCTTCGCCTCACCGCCTTTCTGTTCAATCGCGGGATTTCCGACGACCGCACCGTCGGTATCGAAGTCCTGTACGACGATCCGGAGTCCACGGCGCCCGACCGGCGGCGTTTCGACGCCTGCCTGTCGGTGCCCCGGGACCGGGTCGCCGGGCTGTCCCTGCTCGATCCCCGCAGGGACAGCCTGGGCATCCGCGTGCTGCCCGTCCTGAGCGAACGGCTGATGCTCTGGCGGGGCGGTTCGGCCCAGGCCGAACCGCCCGTCCGCCACCGGCACGTCGCACCGGCCGCCGACCTCCCGCTGCGGGCCAACTGGCCGCGCTACGAGGTCTACCGGGGCTCGCCCGTGCTCACGCCCGGGCACCCCGAGGTGATCGGCTGGTACGCCACCGCGGCCTCCTCGGCCGGCGCCGTGGGCGGCAGCCACCTCCCCCCGCGCACGCCCGCCACCGGCGTGCCCCGCCGGCCGTACGGTGCGGTCCGGCGCGCCTCCGGAAGGGGTCAACGACCATGACCACGACGACCACGATGAACTGGGACCGGGCCTACAAGGCCGGTGATCACCACCAGTACTGGGAGCTCAGCGCCCCCTCCCCCGACCTGGTCGGCTTCCTCGCCGCCACCCCGCCCGCGCCCGGCGCCCGGGCCCTGGACCTCGGCTGCGGCACCGGCTGGGACACCGTCGCGCTGGCCCGGGCCGGGTACCGCGCGACCGGGGTCGACATCAGCGGCGAGGCCGTCGGCATGGCCGTCGCGCGCGCCGCCGAACTGGGCCTGGAGATCGAGCTGTCGGTCGGCGACGTCCGCGGACTCGACCTGCCGGACGAGGAGTTCGACCTGCTGGTCGACCGCGGCTGCTTCCACCACCTCGGCCCGGACGACCGCGACCGCTACGCGGCCGAGGTGGCCCGGCTGCTGGCCCCCGGCGGCCTGCTCTACCTGCGCGGGAGCCGGCAGGAGATGTTCCCCTTCAAGCCGGTGGACGCCGCCTCGCTCGCCCGGCACTTCCCCTCGGACCGGTTCAGCACCGGCCCGTTGATGCCCTTCCAGCTCCACACCGACGTCCTCCAGCTGGACGCCAACGCGGTGGTCCTGCGCCGCGCCGACTGACTCCGGGGCGGCCCCCGCCGCCCGCCGGCGCGCCCGTGCGGCGCGACCGCCACCCTCGCGGCGCACCGCCGCGACCACCCCTCGCGATCCGTTTCGCGCCGGCCTGACCGAGACCGGCGGACATTCCGTGCTTCCCCGTTTCCGGAGCCCGATGCCCGCTTCGTCCGACGGCTTCCGGCGCTCCAAGAAATGAGCCACCTATGCCCACCCCGCAAAGCCGGGACAAAAGTCCCTGGCTCATCCTCGGCGTGCTCAGTATGGGCTTCTTCATGACGCTGCTCGATATGACGATCGTCAATATCGCGCTGCCCCATGTGATGACCGGAGTACACGCCTCGCTGGACGAGGGCCTGTGGGTGTTCAGCGCCTACATCCTCGGCTACGCCACCCTGCTCATCGTCGCCGGCCGGCTCGGCGACCTGTTCGGGCCCCGCCGGCTCTACCTGTACGGCCTGGCGGTGTTCGTGGTCGCCTCCTGCGTGTGCGGGGTCGCCCCCAACGCGGGCGTGCTGATCGCGGCCCGGGCCGTCCAGGGAATCGGCGGGGCCATGCTCGCCCCGCAGATCCTGCCGATCGTCACCATGGTCTTCCCGCCCTCCAAGTGGGGCGCGGCGTTCGGGTTCACCGGCGCGCTCTCCGGGCTCGCGGTGCTCACCGGGCCGACCCTGGGCGGGGTCATCGTCAGCTACCTGGACTGGCGGTGGATCTTCTACCTCAACCTGCCGATCGGCATCGCCACCGCCTACCTGGTGCTGCGGCACGTCCACGACTACCGGCCGGGCAAACGCCAGCCGCTCGCCGTGCTGCCCACCGCCCTGCTCGTCCTCGGCCTCACCGCGCTGGCCTTCGGCCTGATCGAGGGCGAACGCCTGGAGTGGAACGCCACCGCCTGGGCGGCGATCGCGGCGGGGCTCATGGTCCTGACGTACTTCGTCCTGGACCAGCGCAGGCACCAGCGGTCCGGCCCGCTGCTCCCCTTCGACCTGCTGCGACTGCGCAACTTCGCCTCCGCCAACATCATCGCGGCGATCATGGGCTTCTCGATGCTCGGCGCCTTCCTGCCGATCTCGCTCTACCTCCAGACGGTGCTCGGGATGTCCCCGCTGCGGGCCGGCTTCACCATCGCCGCGATGCCGCTCACCTCGGCGCTGGTCGCCGGGGTGGGCGGCAAGCTCTCCGACCGCGGCTCGGGCAAGGCCGTCATCCTGACCGGGCTGGCCTGCTTCACCGCCGGGCTGGGCTCGTTCGTCCTGGTCACCGGGACGGACACCGGCACGCTCCAGCTGATCGGCCCGTTCGTGCTGGCCGGCCTCGGCATGGGCCTGGTGTTCTCGCCGCTGTTCAGCGTCGGCATGCGCCAGGTCCCGCCGCCGCAGGCCGGGGTGGCCTCCGGACTGGTCAACACCGCCCAGGAGATCGGCGGCCTGCTGGCCAGCGCGGCGATCGGCGCGATCCTGTCGCTGCGGCTCTCCAGCGGCCTGCGCGGCTGGGTGAACGAGCAGGCGCTCGCACTGCCGCCGGAGGCCCGGGAGGGCTTCAAGCGGGCGTTCGCCCCGCTCACCGACGGCGCCCTGAAGATCGGCAGCGGCGGTCCGCCCCCCGCCCTGGCCGGGGCCGACCCGGCGCAGGCGGCCAAGGTCCAGGACGCCTTCGCCGAGGCCTTCACCAGCGCCATGCACAGCGGACTGCTCCTGCCGGTGGGCCTGCTGGCCGTCGGCTGGGTGGCCGCCCTGCTCCTCATCCGGGACGTCCCGGCACCGGCCTTCGGAGCTCCACGACCGCCCGCCGCCAGGGCCACGGGCAGCGCCCCGGCGGCGGCCGAGAAGGCCTGAGGCCACCGGACCGGTGGCTCCGCGCCACCGACCGACGTCCCCGTCCACCATCCACCCACCACCTACCGATCCGAACCGCATCCGACCGGTCCGCACCGGCGGCACGAACAGAACCGAGGAGTCATCCGATGTCCCAGTCCCCCGTGGTGCTGTCCACGCACATGATGGCGACGTACATGGTCAAGCCCGGCTGCGCCGAGCAGGCCCGTGACATCATCGCCCGGCACTGGCCCACCCTGAAGGCGCACGGCCTGGTCACCGACGAGCCCGCCACCGTCTACCACAGCGAGAGCGAGCACGGTCCGGTCTTCTTCGAGATCGTCACCTGGGTCGACGAGAACGCGGTCAGCCGCGCCTTCAACACCCCGGACGTCAACGCGATCTGGCAGGAGATGGCGGCGATCACCGAGGCCCGCGAGGGCCGGCCGCCGGTCGACTACCCGATCGTGCACCGGATGGGCTACTTCCAGGACGAGCCCGACCTCCCCGAGGAGGACGCCTACACCGGGCTCGCCCACTACCTCGTCCGCCCGGACAAGGTCGCCGAGTTCCACGAGCTGATGGCCCGTGACTGGCCGACCCTGCGCGACGAGAAGCTGACCACCGGCGACCGCGCCGTCGTCTACTTCGGCGAGGACGCCACCGGCCCGTTCTTCCTGGAGATCGTCCGCTGGTACGACCAGCAGGGCCCCAGCATCGCGTACCGCAACGACAAGGTCAGCGCGATCTGGCAGGACGTGTTCCGCTACACCGAGGGCCGCAGCGGCCGCCCCGCCTCCGAGTACCTGTGGGCCGGCGAGATCCGCTACCCGTACCACGACGCCGACTGACGTAACGTCAACACATCAGAGAACGATCAGCGTTCGGACGGGCCGGGGCTCCGCCCCCGGCCCGTCCGGCCCCGTCCGACCGGAGCTTCCTCGGTGACCCGCAAGACCCCCCAGACCTTCGACACCCCGCCCGCCCCCGTCCTGGCCGACCGGCTCAGGTCCGAGTTGGAGGACAGCGCCGTGCCCGGCCGGGCCGACGGCGAGAAGGCCTACCTGAAGAGCCGGCTGGAGCACATCGGCGTACCGCTGCCCGCCATGCGCACCGTGGTGCGCAACTTCGTCCGCCGCCACCCCGGGATCGACCGGGACACCCTCCTGGAGCTCACCGAGGAGCTCTGGGCCCCGCCCGTCCACGAATCGCGCTCCTGCGCCGCGCTGCTCCTGGAGAGCCGCTCCGACCTGCTGGTCCGCGAGGACACCGGCTACCTGGAAGAGCTGCTGCGCGAGTGCGAGACCTGGGCGCACGTCGACCTGATCGCCCCCAAGGGCGCCGGCGCCCTGCTGCTGCGGCTGCCGGAGACCGCCGAGGACTTCCTGCGCTGGAGCCGGGACGACCACCAGTGGGTACGGCGCGGCGGCATCCTGTCCTACCTGCTGGCCCTGCGCGACCGGGGCGAGTTCCCGCACTACTTCGCCGCCTTCGGCGAACTCGCCGACCCGCTGCTGACCGACTCCCGGTTCTTCGTGCGCAAGGCGCTGGGCTGGGCCCTGCGCGAGGGCGCCAAGCACCACCCCGAGGAGGTCGCCGACTGGCTGCGCGCCCGCCTGCCCCGGGTCTCCGGGCTCACCCTGCGCGAGGCGATCCGGCCGATCGACGACGACACCTGCCGGAGCCTCCTGCAGGAGCACGCCGAACTCGGCGGGCGCCGACCGCGCGGCTGACCGCCCGCGCCGCGCCCGGCCGCCACCGCACACCGCCCGGAGGCCCGCATGACCACGCACAGTCCCGCCGACCGGCACCGCCGGCCGCTCCCGGTCGTCCAGGTGCTCGCCGAGGACGGCCGGCACCGGACGATCTGCCGGATGTGCCACGGCGGCTGCGGCGCCGTCGTGACCGTCGACCAGGGGCGGCTGACCGCCATCGAGGGCGACCCGGAGAACCCCAACAACCACGGGTTCCTCTGCGCCAAGGGCCGCGCCTCGCTGGAGCACCTCAACCACCCCGACCGGCTGACCACGCCGCTGCTGCGCACCGGGCCGCGCGGCAGCGGCGAGTTCCGCCCGATCGGCTGGGACGAGGCGCTGGAGCGGACGGCCGTCGCGCTCGACCGGGCCCGGATCGAGCACGGCCCGGAGGCGGTGGTGCTGGCCCAGGGCACCGACCGCAACTACCAGGAGTGGCTCTTCCGGTTCGCCAACAGCTTCGGCACGCCCAATGTGCTCGGCCCGGCGCACGTCTGCTTCTACCCGAGGGTGATGGCCGGCATCCTCACCGCGGGCGGCTTCACCTTCTGCGACTACGAGGGCCGGCCCGACCTGGTCCTGGTCTGGGGCTCCAACAAGGCGCTCACCCACGGCGACGGGGTGATCGGCACCCGGCTGCTCGCCTCCGTCCGGGACGGCTCCCGGATGATCGTGATCGACCCCCGGCGGACCTCGCTGGCCGCCCGCGCCGAGCAGTTCCTCCAGGTCCGCCCGGGCGGGGACGCGGCGCTGGCGCTCGCGATGATCCACACCGTGATCGAGGCGGACGCCTACGACCACGCCTTCGTCGAGAAGTACACCGTCGGCTTCGAGGACCTCGCCGCCCACGTCGCCGACTGGACGCCGGAGTCGGTCGCCGAGCGGACCGGCGTGCCGGCCGACCTGATCAGATCGGCCGCCCTCGCCTACGCGGCCGCGCCGAGCGCCGCGATCGAACTCGGCACCGGGCCCCAGCAGCACCGCGACTCCTTCCACACCTGCCGGGCGGTCCTGCTGCTCTCGGCGATCTGCGGCAACCTGGACCGGCCCGGCGGCGACGTCCTGTGGGACCCGCCCGGCATCGACGGCCGCCGGTCCTTCCCGCGCGCCGAGCTGCTGGCGCCCGAGCAGGCCGCCAAGCGCCTCGGCGGCGACCGGCACCGCATCCTGGCGATGTCCGGCTGGGCCCACCCCGGCTCCGTCTGGGACGCCGTGCTCGAACCCGACGCCCCGCACCCGGTGACCACCATGCTGGTGCACGGCAGCAACCTGCTGCTCAACTACGCCGACTCGGACCGCGTCCGGCGGGCCCTGGAGCGGCTGGACTTCCTCGCCGTCGCCGACCTGCGGCTCACCCCGACCGCCGCCATGGCCGACGTCGTCCTCCCGGTCGGCGGCTGGCTGGAGCGGGACCAGATCGTCGAGCACGCCCACTACGTCGCGGCCCGCCGGGCCTTCGCCAAGGTCGGCGACACCCGCTCCGACGAGTGGATCCTCACCGAACTGGCCCACCGGCTGGGCCTGTCCGCCGACTTCTGGCCGGACGCCGCGGACTCCCTGGACACCCGGCTGGAGCCGATCGGCATGGACTGGCGGCAGCTGGCCGAACTCCACTACCGGGCGACCCCCCTGGAGTACCACAAGTACCGCAGCCGCGGCTTCGGCACCCGCAGCGGCAAGGTCGGGCTGCGCTGCGACGCCCTGCGCGCCTTCGGCTACCCGCCGCTGCCCACCCCCGGCCCGCCGGTCGGCGGCCCGGAGGACGGCCCCTACCTGCTCACCTCGGCGCACTCCGCGTTCTACTTCAACTCCGAGTTCCGCGACCTGCCCTCGCTGCGCTCCAAGGAGCCCGAGCCCCGGCTGGAGATGCACCCCGAGGCCGCCGCCCGCGAGGGCATCGCCGACGGCGAGTGGGCGGAACTCGCCACCCGCACCGGCCGCATCCGGCTGCGCGTCCTGCTCACCGACCGGATCGCCCCCGAGGTGGTGATGGCCCCCGCCGCCTGGTGGTACCCGGAGCGCGGCGCCGACGGCGGCTGGCGGGAGGCCAACGTCAACCTGCTGACCACCAACGAGGACGAGAACGCCGAGATGGGCTCCTCCACCTTCCGCGGCCTGCGCTGCACCGTCACCCGCGCGGCGGACCAGTCCCCGGCCCCGGGCGGACCGGCCGCCGCCGCGGCGGGTCCGCGGGCCCCGGGGCGGTGAGCCCGGCCGTCCGCCGGGCCGACGGCGGGCGCCGACCGGTCAACCGGCCCTCGCGCTGCGGAACGCCTCCCGGTAGCTGTTGGGCGGGACGCCGACGATCCGCTTGAACTGGCGCCGCAGCGTGGTGGCCGTCCCCATCCCGGTGGCGACGGCCACCGCCTCGACGCTCTCGTCGGTGGCCTCCAGCAACTCCTGGGCCCGGCGGACCCGCTGGTTCAGCAGCCACTGGAGCGGTGTCTGCCCGAGCACCGACCGGAACTGCCGGCCGAGGTTGCGCGGGCTGGTGTTCGCCCGCCGCGCCAGGTCGGTCACGGTCAGCGGCCGGTCCAGCCGCTGCTGCGCCCAGGCGAGCACCTGGGTCAGCGGGTGGTCGCCCGTCGCCTGCACCGGTGTGGCCACGAACTGGGCCTGGCCGCCCGTGCGGTGCGGCGGCATGACCAGGCGACGGGCGACCGAGTTGGCGATCGCGGTACCGTGGTCGAGGTGGATCAGGTGCAGGCAGAGGTCCACGGCCGCCGCCTTGCCCGCGGAGGTGAGCACGCTGCCGTTGTCCGTGTAGAGCACGTCCGGGTCGACCACGGCCAGCGGGTGGCGGGCGCTCAGCTCCGCAGTGTGGGCCCAGTGGGTGGTGGCCCGCCGGCCGTCCAGCAGGCCCGCCGCGCCGAGCACGAACGCGCCGGTGCAGAGCGAGGCCACCCGGGCGCCGGCCCGGTGCGCGGCGCGCACCGCCTCGACCAGCTCCGGGGGCGGCGGCTCGTCGACGTCGGCCCAGGCGGGCACGATCACCGTGTCGGCGTCCACCAGGCGGTCCAGCCCGTGGTCCGGCTCGACGACGAACGGGCCGACCCGTACCGGCCCGGGCCCGCAGAGCACCACGTCGTACCAGCCGTCCACGGCCTCGCGCGGAGGATTGCCGAAGATCTCGTAGGCCACCCCCAGTTCGAAGTGCAGCAGGTTTCCGGCGGTCGGCAGCGCGACAGTGGGCATGTCCGGAAGTGTACGGGTGTTGTCGTTCCGGACCATCACACCCGGGCCCCGCCGGCGACCAGACTGAGGGTCGACAGGACGACGAGAACGGGGAACAGCGATGGGTACGACGGCTGCAGTGGTGGTCTACGGCGCGACGGGGCACACCGGTCGCTTCATGGTGGCCGAGTTGCGACGGCGTGGCTTCGCCCCCGTCCTCTCCGGCCGCAACGCGGCCCAGTTGGAGGCGCTGGCGGCCGAGTGGCCCGGTACCGAGGTCCGGCCGGCCACCGTGGACGACCCGGCCTCGCTGGACCGCGCCCTCGCCGGGGCGGCGGCGGTCGTCAACTGCGCCGGACCGTTCGCGGTGACCGGCGGCCCGGTCGTCGAGGCCGCGATCCGCGCGGGGATCCCCTACGTCGACGTCGCGGCGGAGATCGAGGCGAACGCCGCGACCTTCGCCGACCACGCGGACGCCGCCCGGGTGGCCGGCACCCCGGTCGTCCCGGCGATGGCCTTCTACGGCGGCCTGGGCGACCTGCTGGTCACCGCCGCGATGGGCGAGTGGACCTCTGCGGACCTCGTGCACGTCGCGTACGGGCTGGACAGCTGGCATCCCACGCCGGGCACCCGGGAGGCCGGCCGGGTGTCCCACGAGCGCCGCGCGGGCCGCCGGGTGAGGTTCGCGGACGGCGCGCTGCGGTACCACGACGACGCGCCGTCCGAGCAGCAGTGGACGTTCCCCGCGCCGCTGGGTACCCGCGCGGTGCTCGGGGAGTTCACCATGGCCGACGTCGTCACGGTACCCAGCCACCTGGCCGTGCCGGAGGTCCGCACCTACATGACCGTCGAGGCCGCGGGTGACCTCGCCGGCCCGGACACCCCGGCCCCGGAGGCGGTCGACGACCTGGGCCGGTCGGACCAGAGCTTCGTCGTCGACGTCCTGATCGAGTCCGGCGGGGTCGGGCGCCGGGCCACCGCGCGCGGCCGGGACATCTACGCGATCACCGCCCCGCTGGCGGTGGAGGCCGTCGAGCGCCTGCTGACCGGCCGGGGCCGCACCACCGGGGTCGCCTCGGCCGGCGCGATGTTCGACGCGGCGGACTTCCTGCGGGCGCTGGGCCCGCACCTCTCGGTCGAGCTCCCGCACTGACGCCGCTCGGCCGTCCCCCGCTACCCGCTACGCCTCACCGGCGCGCAGCGGGTAGCGGGGGACGGAGCGGCGGTGGGCGATCCGCCAGCCGTCCCCGGTGCGGACGTAGACGTCGAACCAGTCCCCGTTGTGGACCGTCCCGTCGAACTGGATCGCCAGGTAGCGGCTGTGGCCCCGGACGGTGCCGTCCGGCTCGACGGTGAGCACGCTGTCCAGGGTGTGCTGGTCGGGGGACCGGCTGCCGAGGTCGCGGCTGAACACCCGGATCTTCTCCAGTCCGCTGAACACCGCTCCGGTGCGGGCGAGTTCGAGCACTCCGTCGGCGGTGAAGACCTCGCCCAGCGCCCTGGTGTCGGCGTTGTCGAAGGCGTGCGGGAAGCGGGCGAGCAGCTGGCGGATCTGCTCGGCGTCGGTCGGGGACAGGTCGGCGGCCATGCGGTCTCCTCGGCAGGGAAGTCGGGGCGGGGGTCCGGCACCCGGACCTCGACCGCACCGGTGACCTGACGTCGCGTCAGCGGAGTGCACCCCGGTGACGGGGCTGCCGGCCGGGGCCCGCGGCCGACGTTCTCCGCCGCCCGATTCTAGGAACGCCGGGACGATCTCTCAACGGCCGGACCGGGGATTCGGCGGCCTCGGGGCATTCCGAAAACCGCACGTCACAGGAGCGAAACACAGCCGCCACACTGACCCGTGGAACGCCACTGCGACCCGCCTGCCGGCCGACCCGCCCGGCGCCGGGCGCACCGGCCTCAGCAGGCGCAGGAGATCCCGGAGCGCGGGGCGGTCAGGTCGTCCACCGGCCGCTGCTCGCTGCCGTGGTCGGTGTCGTAGGCGAAGCCCTCGCGGGCCCAGTACTCGAAGCCGCCGAGCATCTCCTTGACCGGGTGGCCGAGCCGGGCGAACGCGAGGGCCGCCCGGGTGGCGCCGTTGCAGCCCGGACCCCAGCAGTAGGTGACGACCGTGGCCGAGGGGTCGATCAGCAGCGGCGCGAGTTCGGCGATCCGGGCGGTGGGGATGTGCACCGCGCCGGGGATCCGGCCCTGTGCCCAGGCCACCTCGTCACGGGAGTCGACCACCACCACACCGTGCACGCCGGCGGTCAGGTCGGCGTGCACGTCCGAGACGTCGGCCTCGAAGGAGAGCCGGCCGAGGAAGTGCGCGGCGGCGACGGCCGGGTCGGCGGCGGGGACGGTGAGAACGGCGCTGGCGGTCATCGGGGTGCTCCTCGCACTCGTACCGGGGTCCGCCCTGTTCGGCGGTGGTCCGATCCTCGCCCGGCGGGGCCGGCGCCCACGAGCGGCGTGATCGCCCGCCTTCGTCAAGATACCGCCAGCCCGTGGGCGCCCAGCCGGATGCGCAGCCCGCGCAGTTCGTGGCGGGCGAGGGCGGGCAGCGCGGTCGCCTCGTCCAGGACCGGGGCCAGCAGCTCCACGGCGGTCCGCGGGTCATGGGCACACAGGTGGCAGTCGGCCATCCGGATGGTGAACAGCAGCCGGGTGGAGGGCAGTTGCTCCGGGGCCAGCAGCCGCAGCGCGGTGTCGGCGGCGTCCACGGCGCGCAGTGCCAGCCGGTGGTCCCCGACGGCGGCGGAGGCGTCGCGCAGTGCGGCGGCGGCGGCCGACTCGACCCGCAGCCGCATCGAGGCGATGGAGAGCCAGGGCGCGTCGGTCTCGTCGTGCTCGCCGATGTGGTCGAGGTGCAGCCGGGCGCGGCCGATGTGCCGGACGGTCGCGCGGACGTCCCCCGCCAGGGCGCGCGCCCGGGCCTGGCCGATCTGGGACATCGCGCCGGCCCAGTGCCGGCCGGGCGCGGCCCGGGCGATCTCGCGGGCGTAGCCGAGCGCGGCGGCCGGGTCGCCGTCGAGCCGGGCGAGGGTGCTCATGTCGCTCAGCGCGGCGACCTGGGTGGCCGGGTCGTCGGCCAGTTCGGACCAGGTGAGCGCGCGGTCGAAGCAGGCCATCGCGGTGGCGTTGCGGCCGTGCTGCATCCGCAGTCCACCGGCCGCGTGCGCGTACTCGGCGGCGAGCCGGGCGAGCGCCTGGCGGGCCCGGGCGTCGGTGGTGCCGCCGAGCCGGCGCAGGATCGCCCGCAGGGTCTCCTCGACGGCGGCTGTGCCGGGCCCGGCGGGCGCCTCACCGGCGCGCAGGTGGGCGGCGAGCAGGCCGGTGAGGGCGTGTGCGGTGTCGGCGTCCAGCGGCGGCGCGGTGTCCGGGGCGGTGGCGCAGAACGCGGCGTGCAGGGCGGCGAGTTCGGCGGCCTCGGGGACGGCGCAGCCGGCCGCGCCGTGCAGCGGGCAGAGCAGCCCGTAGTCGGGGAGCCGGCGGGGCGGGCCGCCGGCCGCGAGCGGCGGCAGCGGCGAGGGCGGGGCGGCGGGGCCGCCGGGCAGTGGTGGGCGGGCCCAGCCGGCCGGTCCGGGCGGGGCTGGCGGGGCGGCCGGGGCGGGCCGGTCCCACTCCCCCGCGTCCCCCTCCTCGGCCCGCAGGCAGGCGGTGCGCAGTTCGCCGCCGGCGCCGAGCAGACCGTCCAGCCGCTCGGCGATCCGCGGGGTGGTCCGGCGGGCGCCGTGTTCGAGCTTGCTGACGGCGGTGTGGTCGTAGCCGATCTCGGCGCCGAGCTGGGCCTGGGTGAGGCCGGCCCGGCGGCGCCAGTGCCGCAGCCGGGCGCCGAAGGCGCGCCAGAGCGGGTCGGCCGGCGGCGGACCGACGGACGGTACGTCGGTGTGGCTCCGGTGCACGGGGCTGCCCTCCCGAGTCGGTTCCGGTCCTTCCGATGGACAGGACGGTACTGGACCGGGCGGGCTCCGTACATGAGGTGGTCTCAACCTCTTGGTCTCAACCTCTTCACAAAACCCGCAGCTTGACAGAACTTGCCAACTGCACGGAAGCCATGCCGCAGCCGTTGACCGGGGCATGACGGCATGTGAGTGTTCCGGCACCCGAGCGCGGACGCCCGCAACGGCCGTCCCCCGATGCGGCCCCGCGGTGAGCGCCAGACAGGCACGTCGTCCGCGGTCGAGCACCCCCACGTTCGAGGAGCCTCGGAATGAAACGCAGATTACTGACGGCGGGAACCACCCTGACCGTCCTGGCCGGCATGCTGACCGCCACCGCGGTCGGACAGGCCGCCGCCCAGCCCGGCCCGGCCGTCAGCGCGCCGCCGAGCGCCCTGGCCGCCGCCGTCTCCGCCGCCGACCAGGCGGCCGCGGCGGGCCTGGACGCCCTGGCCAAGGGCCCGGGCGAGACCTACGAGCGCCAGTCCGTCACCCCGTGGCTCGGCGGCCTCTACTCCGTGGCCTACGAGCGCACCTACCAGGGCCTGCCGGTGGTCGGCGGCGACGCCGTCGTCATAGCCGACGGCCAGGGCAGGGTCCGCGGCCTCCAGTCCGCCGCCACCGGTCCGGTCGGCGGCCCGACCAAGGCCGCGATCAGCGCCGCCCAGGCGGAGAAGACCGCACGCACCCGGCTGGCCGCCGTCGACGGCGTCGACACCCGCCGCCTGGTGGTCAAGGTGCAGGACGGCACCGGGCGGCTCGCCTGGGAGACCGTGCTCACCGGCCGGACCGGCGCGGCCCCGAGCCGGCTGCACGTCTTCGTCGACGCCCGCACCGGCGAGGTGATCGACAGCTACGACGACGTCAAGGCCGGTACCGCGAACAGCAAGTGGAACGGCCCGGCCCCGGTCACCATCAACACCACCGCCTCGGGCGGCACGTACTCGCTGCGCGACCCGAGCCGGTCCGGGCTGAGCTGTGCGGACTACAGCTCCGGCCAGGTGTTCTCCAAGTCCAGCGACTCCTGGGGCACCGGCAACCCGACCAGCAAGGAGACCGGCTGCGCCGACGTGATGTTCGCGGCGCAGAAGGAGTGGGACATGCTCCGCGACTGGCTGGGCCGCAACGGCCACAACGGCAACGGCGGCAGCTGGCCGGTCAAGGTGGGCCTGAACGACGTCAACGCCTACTGGGACGGCTCCTCCGTCTCGATCGGCCACAACAACGCCAACGAGTGGATCGCCTCCATCGACGTGGTCGGCCACGAGTTCGGCCACGGCATCGACCAGTACACGCCGGGCGGCGCCAACAACGAGAACGGCCTCGGCGAGGGCACCGGCGACATCTTCGGCGCGCTGACCGAGGCGTACGCCAACGAGCCGTCCCCCTACGACAACCCGGACTACACCGTCGGCGAGATGATCAACCTGGTCGGCAGCGGGCCGATCCGCAACATGTACAACCCCTCGCTGGTGGGCAACAACCCCAACTGCTACTCCTCCTCGATCCCGAGCACCGAGGTGCACGCGGCGGCGGGCCCGCTGAACCACTGGTTCTACCTGCTCTCCGAGGGCTCCAACCCGGGCGGCGGCAAGCCCACCAGCCCGACCTGCAACAACTCCTCGGTGACCGGCGTCGGCATCAAGGACGCCGGGCGGATCTTCTACGGCGGCATGCTGCTCAAGACCAGCGGCATGACCTACAAGAAGTACCGGGTCACCACGCTCACCGCGGCCAAGAGCCTCGACCCCGGCTGCGGCCTGTTCACCCGCACCAAGGCGGCCTGGGACGCGATCAGCGTCCCCGCCCAGAGCGGTGAGCCCACCTGCACGCCGTCCGGCACCAACGACTACTCGCTTCTGGTCAACCCGACCGTCGGCTCCGTGCAGCCCGGCGCCACCACCAGCGCCACGGTGAGCACCGCGGTCACCTCGGGCACCGCCCAGGCCGTCAACCTGGCCGTCTCCGGCGCCCCGGCCGGCGTCACCGCCTCGGTCAGCCCGTCCTCCGTGCAGGCCGGCTCCTCCGCGACGCTGAACGTCTCGGCCTCCTCCTCGGCCACCCCCGGCACCTACGTGCTCACGGTGACCGGCACCGGTTCCGCCACCCACAGCGCGCAGTACAGGCTGACGGTCGGCAACGGGAACCCCAACCCCGGCGTGCCCGACGTCAGCGTCGCCAACGTCCAGGCGCACCTCGCCCAGCTGAACACCATCGCCTCGCAGAACGGCGGCAACCGCCGGGCCGGCTCGGCCGGCCACAGCCAGTCGCTCGCCTACATCAAGGGCAAGCTGCAGGCCGCCGGCTACACCGTCAGCGAGCAGACCTGCACCTCCTGCACCTACAGCTCCAACAACCTGATCGCGGACTGGCCGGGCGGCCCGGCCGACCAGGTGACCATGTTCGGCGCCCACCTCGACAGCGTCGCCGCCGGCCCGGGCATCAACGACAACGGCTCCGGCTCCGCCGTCCTGCTGGAGAACGCGCTGACCCTCGCCCAGCAGAACCCCACCCTGACCCGGCACGTCCGGTTCGCCTGGTGGACGGGTGAGGAGCAGGGCCTGCAGGGCTCGCAGCACTACGTCAACCAGCTGGGCTCCACCCAGCGCAGCGCCATCAAGGGCTACTACAACTTCGACATGGTCGGCTCGCCCAACGCCGGCTACTTCATCAACAACATCGGCTCCGCCACCTCCGCCCCGATGAAGGCCTACTGGGACTCCCTGGGCATCCAGCCCGAGGAGAACGTCGAGGGCCAGGGCCGCTCCGACGACTACTCCTTCCAGCAGGGCGGCATCCCCACCTCCGGCTACGCGGCCGGCGCCAGCGCCGTCAAGACGGCGGCCCAGGCGACCAAGTGGGGCGGCACCGCCAACCGGGCGTACGACTCCTGCTACCACCAGGCGTGCGACACCACCAGCAACATCAACGCCACCGCCCTGGACCGCAGCGCCGACGGCGTCGCGTACACCCTGTGGAAGACCTCGGTCGGCACCGGGCCCATCCCGACCAACGACTTCTCGGTCGCGGTGAACCCGACCACCGGCAACGCCCTCCCGGGCGGGAGCACCAGCGCCACGGTCTCCACCGCCACCACCTCCGGCTCCGCCCAGACGGTGAACCTCACCGCCTCGGGCGCGCCCAGCGGGGTCACCGTGTCGGTCAGCCCGTCCTCGGTGCAGTCCGGCTCCTCCGCGACGCTGAACGTCTCGGTCGGCTCCGGCGTCCAGGCCGGCACCTACACCATCACGGTGACCGGTACCGGCTCGGCCACCCACAGCACCACGTACTCGCTGGTGGTCGGCACCGACCCGGGCAACCCGGGCGGCACCTGGACGCCGGGCACCACCTACAGCGCGGGTGACGTGGTCACCTGGATCGGTGTCAGCTACCGCTGCATCCAGGGCCACACCGCCCAGGTCGGCTGGGAGCCCAACATCGTCCCGGCCCTCTGGCAGCAGATCTGACCTGATCCGGAGGCCGTCGGGCCGGGCCGGGCCGCGGTTCGTCGAGGGGGACGAACCGCGGCCCGGCCGTCTGTTCGGCGGGGGTCACCGGGCGCACGACGGGGTGCGACCCCGGTCGGCACCCGATCCGGTCGGCACTGCCGTCCGGGCGGATCGGAACCCCGCCGTCGTTGCGGGCCCCGGCGGTGCGGCCGGGGCCCGCAACACGTACGCCCGGCGGCAGGGCGGCGCGCGGCGCTCGTGCGCTGACGTACAGTCAGCCCGGGGCCCGTGCCCCGCCCAGCAGTCGACCGTGTCGGCAGAGGAGAAGCGCCGTGGCCACCGAAGCCCACCCCGTCCCCGTCCCGCCGCCCGCCGACGGGGCCGCCCGGCCCGTTCCCGAACTGCCGGCCGGGGCCGTCACCCGGTGGCAGGCCGAGGGGTCCGAGCTGGTCGAGCTGCTCGCGCTGGCCCACCGGGAGCTGGGCGGCGTCGCGGCGTTCCGGCTCGGACCGGCCCCCACCGTGCTGGTCACCGATCCGGAGGCGGTGCAGCACGTGCTCGGGCGGCACCCGGACCGCTACGTCAAGCGCTCCCACCGGGCCCGGATGCTGGCCGGCGAGGGCGTCCTGTCCGCCACCGGAGAGGCCTGGAAGCGCCAACGGCGGATGCTGCAGTCCCAGTTCACCGGACCGGGGATGCGCCGCTACGAGCGGCGGATCGCCGAGGCCGCCCGCCGCGCCGCCGACCGCTGGGCCGGGTACGCCCGCACCGGCGAGCGCTTCGACCTCGGCGAGGAGATGCGGCACTTCGCCCTCGACACCATCTGGCGCGCCCTCACCGGCCGCCCGCTGGACGACCGGACCGACCGCGAACTCGCCTCGGTGGCACGGGTGGTGGCCGCGCTGCCGACGCTGCCCGCGGACGGCGCCGACGCCCGGGACGCGGTCGCCGAGGACCTGGCCAGGATCGACGCCGTCGCGCACGCCGCGATCGACGCCGCCCGGCGCGACCCGGCGGGCGACGGCCTGCTCCGGGTGCTGGTCGAGGCCGCCGACGAACACCCCGAGTACACCGACCGGTTGATCCGCGACGAGCTGGTGACCCTGCTGGTCGCCGGGCACGAGACCACCGCCACCACATTGACCTGGCTCTTCCTGTTGCTCGACGGCAACCCCGGGGCCCGCGCGTGGGCGCTGGCGGCCGGCCCCGAGGGCTCGGCCGGGCGGCGCGAGGCGGTGCAGGCGCTGGTCAGCGAGACCCTGCGGCTCTACCCCTCCGCCTGGATCCTGCCCCGGCACGCGGCGGAGGCCGACACCCTGGCGGGCCACCGGATCGAGGCCGGTACGGACCTGCTGGTCTGCCCCTATCTGACCCACCGGGACGCGGAGTTGTGGCCCGACCCGGAGCGCTTCGACCCGGCCCGGTTCACCTCCCCCGGCCGCAAGCCCGCCCACCTGGGCGCCTACTACCCCTTCGGGCTCGGCGCGCGCGCCTGCCTGGGCACCCAGTTCGCCGTGCGGGAGACCACCGCCCTGGTCGAACTCCTGCTGGAGCACAGCCCGCGGCTGCTCGCCGTCCCCACCGGCTCCGCGTACGGGATCACCGTCCGGCCCGACGGGCCCGCCCCGGCCACGCTCGCGGGAGCGTGACCGGGGCGGGCCGGCCTGCGGGCGACCGTCGGGGACGGCCGGTCGGAGACGGTCAGGTCAGGGCCGGTCAGTGCAGGGCCGGTCAGTGCAGGGCCGGTCAGGGCGTTCAGGGTCGGGTCAGGGACCGGTCAGGGGAAGGCGACCACGGTGGACGGGACGGTGGCGGTGCCGGAGGTCGCGCCACCGGTGCCGTTGACCACGTGCTCGTACTGGCCGTTGCCGCCCAGCGAGACCACCGACAGGTCGTGCAGGCGCACCCCGGGCCGGACCGGGACCTCGAAGCCGTGGTCCATCCGGATGGTCGGGTCCACGTTGAAGTAGCAGTAGCTGCCGAGGCCCCAGCCCTCGTGGGTGGTCACGCCGTCGTCGACCTTGTAGGCCGCGAAGCCCTTGGTCGCGCCGTTCTGCACGGCCGCCTGGTTCGGCGCGTCGTACGCCTTCTCGTTCTGGAAGAAGATCGTCCGGCCGCGCTCGCCGGACCACTCGACGTCGTACTTCTTGAAGTGCTCCACGAACAGGCCGGTGGCGAGCACGTCGTCCCCGCGCACCAGCAGGCCGTAGTCGGAGGGGTTGGTGGTCCAGCCGACCCCGGCGCCGTGGTCGGCCCGCCAGATCCAGCTGTGGTCGACGATCACGTCGTCACTGTTGACCACGATCCCGGCGGTGGCGGAGCCGGGGCCGGCGCCGCCGACCCGGATGAACACGTCCTGGAGGGTGGTCGGGTCGGCCGCGTGGTCGGCGGCGGCGTTGTCCGGCCCGATCTGCACCAGGGAGGGCGAGTTGACCGCTCCGGCGTCGACCAGCAGACCGGCCAGCCGGACGCCGTCGACGTCGGCCACCTTGATCGCCGTCACCCCGTTGTCCGGGACGACGGTGGCCAGGCCGAGGCCGAGCACCACGGTGTCGGGCCGGTTCACTTCGATCGGCCGGTCGACGTGGTACACGCCGGGGGTGAAGAGCAGGTCGAGCCCCTGGGCCAGCGCCGCGTTGATGGTCGCCGCGGTGGCACCCGGCTTGACCACGTAGAACTGGCTGAGCGGCCGCGAACCGCCCTGCGGGGTACCGTCCCAGGAGACGCCGCGGGCGTCGGTCCGCTTGGCCGGGACGAACACCTTGTAGTCGTTGCCGTCCAGGTAGAGGAACGGCTTCTCGCGGGAGACCGGTGTGCTGTCGAGCGTGGTGTAGGGCGGGTTGGGGAAGCCCTGCGCCGGGGCGCCCTGGACGCCGGAGAACACCTGGTTCCAGACCCCGTTGGAGAAGCCGCCGACCGCGCTGTCCCGGGTGTACCACTGCTGCTGGGAGTAGTTGCCGACGGTGCCGTCGATCCGGCTGTCGGCGATGTAGCCGCCGCTGGCCCAGCCGTAGCCGTCGGGCGACAGGTTGAGGCCGCCCTTGACGTGCATCCGGCGCAGCGGCGCCGCCTGGGCGACGGCCCAGCGGTCGGTGCCGTTGACCGGGTTGAGCGCGAGGTTCTCGGCGGAGCGCCAGAAGTTCTGCGTCGCGTTGCCGTTGAACCAGCCGGCGTCCACCGTGACATCGCCGTTGATGGTGGTGTCGTCCGGCTTCAGGCCGAGGCCGGCGATCGAGGTGTAGAAGCCGAGCTGCGCGTTGAGGTTGTTGTAGGTGCCCGGCTTGAACAGCAGCGCGTAGCGCTCGCTGCCGAACTGGTTGGCCTCCTGCTGGTGGAAGACCGCGTCGACCTTGGCCTGGATCCCGGGGGTGGCGGGGTCGAAGACCAGCACGTTGGGGCCGAGGTCGCCGCCGCCCTGGACCGGCGGCACGGTCGGCCCGTCGGTGGTGTTGACCCGGAAGTCCCAGAGCGAGTACCCCCAGGCGGTGCCGCGGGCCTGCCCGTTCATCCGGACGTAGCGGCCGCTGCCGGAGACGGCGAGCGTCTCGGTGCCGCCGGTACCGGTCGCGGTGGCGTACAGCGTCCGCCAGCTCGATCCGTCGTCCGAGGTCTGGAGCTGGTAGGAGCGCCCGTACGCGGCCTCCCAGTTCAGGACGACCCGGCAGAGCGGGCGGACCGAGCCGAGGTCGACCTGGAGCCACTGCTGGTCGCTCGCCGCGGAGGACCAGCGGGTGCCCGGGTCGCCGTCGACGGCGTTGCCGGCCGCCGTGCCGGCGTTCTCCGCGGACGAGGCGGTGGCGGGCCGGCCCCGGGCGGCGTCGGTGCTGCCGCAGTCGGCGCCGGCCGGGGTGAAGGCGCCGTAGACCTGGAACTCCCAGAGCGAGTAGCCGTATCCGGTGCCCCGGGCCAGGCCGTTCATCCGGACGTAGCGGCCGCTGCCGGAGACGGCGAGCGTCTCGGTGCCGCCGGTACCGGTGGTGGTGCTGTGGAGCGTCCGCCAGCTCGATCCGTCGTCCGAGACCTGGATCTGGTACGCACGGCCGTACGCCGCCTCCCAGGTGAGCACCACCTTGGTGAGCGCGGCACTGGCGCCGAGGTCGACCTGGAGCCACTGCTGGTCGCTCGCCGCGGACGACCAGCGGGTGCCGGTGGACCCGTCGACGGCGTAGGCGGCCGGGGTGGCGCCGTTCTCGGTGGACGAGGCGGTGACCGCACGGCCCTGGGAGATCAGGGCGTCGGCGGCGTGGGCGGCCGGCGCGGGCAGCGCCAGGACGGCGCCCGAGAGCAGGGCGAGGCCGGCCAGTGCGGCCGGGGCCCTGCGGGGGCGTGCTGAAGCGAGCCTCATGGGCTTCTCCTGCGGTGGGGGTGGGTGGGGTGTGGGGGCGCGCGCCACGGCCCGCACCCGGTGCGGCGCAGGTACCGGGCGTGGGGGAACGGCGGGGCGGCCGGGCGGTCAGCGGTCGACGGTCGGCCGGCCGGGCTCGGCAGGTGGTGGCCGGCCGGGCACGGGTGGACGGCCGCCGGAGGTCCGACGGAGCGCCACCGGCCCGTCGTCCGGGCTCGGGGAGCGCCCCCGACCGGGAGTCTCGGGGCTGCCGATCGGGGGTGTCAACCCTTCGCGCCGACTTTCCTCACACCGTGAACTTGCCGGTGTGCCAACGGATCGGCAGAAGAAGCCAGGTCAGGCGGGGGTGGCCCGCACCTCCCGGGCCCGCGGTTCGGCGCGACGCGGGAACTCCCCGCCGGAGTCCAGGAAGTCGGTCAGCGGCAGGGTCGCCGCGCCGACGGTGACCGCCTCCGGCCCGAGCATGCCGAGCACGATCGAGGTCTGCTCCCGGGGGAACCGCAGCGCGTACTCGGTGGCGGCGGCGCGGATCGCGGGCAGCAGCCGGGGGCCCAGCAGCAGCCCCGCCCAGCCGCCGATCACGATCCGCTCGGGGTTGAACAGGTTGACCAGGTCCGCGATCGCCGCGCCCAGGTACTCCGCCGCCTCGGCCAGCAGCCCGGTGGCCGCCGGCTCGCCCGCCTCGGCGGCCGCCAGCAGCGCGGCCAGCCCGGCCTTCTCGCCGCCGCCGGGCGGCGCCGCGCCCCACCGCTCGACCAGCGCCTCGGCGCCGACGTACGCCTCCAGGCAGCCGCGCGCGCCGCACCGGCAGCGCCGGCCGCCGACGTGCACCTTGGTGTGGCCCCACTCGCCGGCGCTGCTGGTGGCGCCGCGGAAGCGCACGCCGTCGGCGATCACGCAGGCGCCGACCCCGGAGCCGAACAGCGCGATCACCGCGTGCCGGACCCCGCGCCCGGCGCCGAACCACATCTCGGCCTGGCCGAGCGTCTTGGCGCCGTTGTCGACGAACAGCGGCAGGTCGGTACCGGCTCTCAGCAGCCGGCCGAGCGGGACGCCCTCCCAGCCGACGGTCTGGCTGTGCACGACGATCCCGAGGCCGTCCGGGGCCGGGTCGCCCTGGTCGACGATGCCCGGGACGCCGATGCCGACGCCGAGCACGGTCGCCGGATCGGTGCCGGTGCGCTCCAGCACCTCGGCCAGTCCGGACAGGATCAGCTCCACCACGTGGTCCACGTCGTGGCCGCAGTCGGAGAGCGGCCGGTCGCTGGCGGCCAGTTCGGTCCGGGCCAGGTCGAACAGGGCGACCCTGACCTGCGTCTCCCCGACGTCCACGCCGACCAGCCGGGCCCGCCCGGCGGCGACCCGGAGCAGGATCCGGGGGCGGCCGCCGTCCGACTCCACCGAGCCGCACTCCTCGATCAGCCCGTCGGCGAGCAGCTCGCCGGTCACGTTGCTGATCGAACCGGCACTGAGCCCGGTGATCACGCCGAGCTCCTGCCGGCTGAGCGATCCGTCGAAGTACAGCCGCCGCAGCAGCGCCGACCGGCTGCCCCTGCGCAGGTCACGCACCGTCTTCTTGCCTCGCACGGTCATGGCATCTCCCTCCTGATCCGAATCTATCGCTGTCCGAACCCTTGACGGAAGCTTTTCTCACACGTTAAATCACGGCCTGAAGTAAGCATTCCATCAAGGCACTTCACCCGAACCCGCCCACCCCGCCCGAGAGGGGCAATCGGTCATGCCCATCAGCCGAGTCGCTGCGGCCACCGCCCTGGTCGCCACCCTGGTCCTCACCGCCACCGCCTGCGGCGGCGGTTCCACGTCCGGCGGCGGAGACAACAGCAGCCCCGGCACGCTCACCTACTGGGCCTCCAACCAGGGCACCAGTCTGGAGAACGACCGGCAGGTCCTGGAGCCGGAACTCAGGAAGTTCGAGCAGCAGACCGGCATCAAGGTCAAGCTGGAGGTCATCCCCTGGGCCGACCTGCTCAACCGGATCCTCGCCGCCACCAGCTCCGGCCAGGGCCCCGACGTGCTGAACATCGGCAACACCTGGTCCGCCTCGCTCCAGGCCACCGGCGCGCTGCTCCCCTTCGACGCGGCCGCCCTCAGCAGGATCGGCGGCAAGGAGCGCTTCCTGCCCGCCGCGCTCGCCTCGGCCGGCGCCCCCGGCCAGGACCCGGCCGCCGTCCCGCTGTACTCGATGGCCTACGGCCTGTACTACAACAAGAAGCTCTTCGCCGAGGCCGGCCTCGACAAGCCCCCGGCCACCTGGGAGGAGCTGGTCGCCGACGGGAAGAAGCTCACCACCGGCGACCGCCACGGCATCGCCCTGGAGGGCGGCAACGTCTCCGAGAACGTCCACCACGCCTTCGTCCTCGCCAAGCAGCAGGGCACCGACTTCTTCGACGCGGCCGGCAAGCCCGCCTTCGACAGCCCGGGCGCCGTCGCCGCCGTCAAACAGTACGTCGGCCTGCTCGGCACCGAGAAGATCGCCGCGCCCGGCAACGCCGAGTACGCCAACAACCAGTCCGTCACCGACTTCGCCACCGGCAAGGCCGCCATGCTGATGTGGCAGGCCGCCGGCGCCAACCTCAAGTCCCACGGCATGAACCCCGAGGACTACGGCGTCGCCCCCGTCCCCGTCCCGGCCGGCGCCACCGGCGGACGCGCCACCACCTCGATGGTCGCCGGCATCAACCTGGCCGTGTTCAAGAACACCAGGAACACCGACGGCGCGCTCTCCTTCGTCAAGTTCATGACCGGCACCGAGGAGCAGACCCAGCTCAACCGGACGTACGGCTCCATCCCGCCGGTCAAGGACGCCCAGGCCGATCCGGCCTTCGCCACCCCCGAGCTCAAGGCCCTCACCGACGTCCTCTCGACGAGCGCCCAACCGCTCCCGCAGGTCGCCGACGAGAGCCAGTTCGAGACCCTGGTCGGCACCGCCGTGAAGAACCTGCTCGCCGCGGCCGCCGGCGGCAAGGCCGTCACCGACGAGTCCGTGAAGGCCGAACTCACCAAGGCCCAGCAGCAGATGCCGGCCAAGTGAAGTGATCCGCAAGCGCCTCCTCCCCCGTCGCAGCGCGCTGCCGTACCTGCTGCTGCTCCCCGCCCTCGTGCTCGAACTGCTCATCCACCTGGTGCCGATGGTGGTCGGCATCGTGATGAGCTTCAAACAGCTCACCCAGTTCTTCCTCCGGGACTGGACCGCCGCCCCCTGGGCGGGTCTCGCCAACTACCGGATGGCGGTGGACTTCCACGCCCCCGTCGGCCGGGCCCTGCTGCACTCCTTCTGGGTCACCTGCGCCTTCACCGCCCTGGCCGTCGGCCTCTCCTGGCTGCTCGGCACCGCCGCCGCGATCATGATGCAGGACACCTTCCGCGGCCGCGGCCTGCTGCGCGCCCTGTTCCTGCTCCCGTACGCGCTGCCGGTCTACGCCGCCGTCATCACCTGGTCGTTCATGTTCCAACGGGACACCGGCCTGATCAACCATGTACTGCACGACCAGCTCCACCTGGTCGACGACAAGCCGTTCTGGCTGCTCGGCGACAACAGCTTCACCGCCCTGGTCACCGTCTCGGTCTGGCGCAGCTGGCCGTTCGCCTTCCTCACCCTCACCGCGGGCCTGCAGAACATCCCGCGCGAGCTCTACGAGGCCGCCGCCCTGGACGGCGCCGGCGTCCGGCAGCAGATCCGCCGGATCACCCTGCCCTCGCTGCGCCCGGTCAACCTGGTGCTCGTCCTGGTGCTGTTCCTCTGGACGTTCAACGACTTCAACACGCCGTACGTGCTGTTCGGCCGGTCGGCGCCGGAGGCGGCGGACCTGATCTCGGTCCACATCTACCAGTCCTCCTTCGTCACCTGGAACTTCGGCGCGGGCTCCGCGATGTCGGTCCTGCTGCTGCTCTTCCTGCTGCTGGTGACCTCCGGCTACCTGCTGCTCACCTCGCGCCGAAAGGATGCGCAATGATCGGCCCGCCCGCGTCCTTCCGCTGGATCCGCCGGATCCTGCTGACCGCGCTCGCCCTCTTCGCGGCCGCGCCCGTCCTGGTGATGCTCAGCAGCTCGCTGAAGCCGCTGCAGGACGTCCAGGGACCGTTCCGGTGGATCCCGAGCACCGTCACCCTCCGGCCCTACCTGGACATCTGGCGCACCATCCCGCTCGGCCGGTACCTGGTGAACTCGCTGATCGTGGCGGGCGGCGCCACCGTGCTCTCGGTGCTGGTCGCGATCCTCGCCGCCTACGCGGTGAGCCGCTACCGCTTCCGCGGCCGCCGGCTGTTCACCGTCACCGTGCTCTCCACC
Source organism: Kitasatospora sp. NPDC022856 (assembly GCF_055561235.1). Classification (NCBI taxonomy): domain Bacteria; kingdom Bacillati; phylum Actinomycetota; class Actinomycetes; order Kitasatosporales; family Streptomycetaceae; genus Kitasatospora; species Kitasatospora sp. NPDC022856. Next base: position 48,953 of record NZ_JBVHHE010000012.1, read on the forward strand.
CAGATGTTCCCGGGCATCCTCTTCCTGCTGCCGCTCTTCCTGATCTTCGTCAACGTCGGCAACGCGACCGGGGTGGCGCTGTACGGCAGCCGGGGCGGCCTGATCCTGACCTACCTCACCTTCTCGCTGCCGTTCTCGATCTGGATGCTGGTCGGCTACTTCGACTCCATCCCGCGCGACCTCGACGAGGCCGCCCTGGTCGACGGCTGCGGGCCGGTCCAGGCGCTGCTGCGGATCATCGTCCCGGCGGCCGTGCCCGGCATCGTGGCGGTCGCGGTGTACGCCTTCATGACCGCCTGGGGCGAGGTGCTGTTCGCCTCCGTGCTCACCAACGACGAGACCCGCACCCTCGCCGTCGGCATGCGCGGCTACGCCACCCTCAGCGACGTGTACTGGAACCAGGTGATGGCCGCCTCCCTGGTGGTGAGCGTGCCCGTGGTCGCCGGCTTCCTGCTGCTCCAGCGCTACCTGGTCGCCGGGCTCACCGCCGGAGCCGTCAAGTGACCCTCCCCGAACTCCCCTTGAGCGAAAGGCTCGCCGTGAACGACCTCAGCGCCCTCCCCGACGACTTCCTCTGGGGCGCGGCCACCGCCGCCTACCAGATCGAGGGGGCGGTGGACGCCGACGGCCGCGCACCGTCCATCTGGGACACCTTCTCGCACACCCCCGGCAAGGTCGCCGGGGGCGACACCGGCGACACCGCCTGCGACCACTACCGGCGCTGGCCCGAGGACGTCGCGCTGATGAAGCGGCTCGGCCTCGACGCCTACCGGTTCTCGATCGCCTGGCCCCGGGTGGTGCCGCTCGCCGACGACAAGGTCAACACCGCCGGTCTGGACTTCTACGACCGCCTCGTGGACGCCCTGCTGGCCGCCGGCATCACGCCCTTCCCGACGCTCTACCACTGGGACCTCCCGCAGGCCCAGCAGGACCGCGGCGGCTGGCCCGTCCGGGAGACCGCCGAGCGCTTCGCCGAGTACACCGCCGCGGTGGCGGCCCGGCTCGGCGACCGGGTGACCGACTGGGCGACCCTCAACGAACCCCTCTGCTCCGCCTGGATCGGCCACCTGGACGGGGCGATGGCCCCCGGCCTGACCGACCTCACCGCGGCCGTCCGGGCCTCCTACCACCTGCACCTCGCCCACGGCCTGGCCGTCCAGGTGCTGCGCGAGAACGTCGCCGGGGCCCGGATCGGCATCGTCAACAACCTCAGCCCGGTGACCGCCGCCACCGACTCCGAGGCCGACCGGACCGCCGCCGTCCGCGCCGACGGCCACATCAACCGCTGGTGGCTGGACCCGGTCCTCGGCCGCGGCTACCCCGAGGACATGGTGCGGGCCTACGGCGTCGACCTGCCGGTGCGCGACGGCGACCTCGACCTCATCGGGGCCCCGCTGGACTGGATCGGCCTGAACTACTACTTCCGCCAGATCGTCGCCGACGACCCGACCGGCCCCGCCCCGCACTTCCGCCAGCTGCCCGGCCCCGGCCCCGAGCGGACCGCGATGCCGTGGGAGGTGCACGCCCCCGGGCTGGAGGAGCTGCTGCTGCGCCTCACCCGCGAGTACGGCGCGCGACGGATCTACGTCACCGAGAACGGTTCCGCCTACCGCGACACCGTCGGCCCCGACGGCAGCGTCCACGACCCGGAGCGCACCGCCTACCTGGAGCAGCACCTGGCCGCCTGCGCCCGGGCCACCGCCCAGGGTGCCCCGCTGGCCGGGTACTTCGCCTGGTCGCTGCTGGACAACTTCGAGTGGGCGTACGGCTACGACAAGCGCTTCGGCCTCGTCCACGTCGACTACGCGACCCAGCGGCGGACGGTCAAGACCAGCGGCCGGCGCTACGCCGACCTGATCACCGCCCACCGGGGGCGCTGACGCCGACACCCGAGGGGCGCGGACCGAATCGGTCCGCGCCCCTCGGGTGCACCCCTGCCCCCGCACCGCCCCGTCGGCCGCGTCAGTGGCGCCGTCCCAGGTAGGCCGGGGTGACGGCGGAGATCAGCACGGCGGCCGCGGCCACCTGGAGCAGGTGGCGTATCCAGTCGACCCCGTCCGTGTGCCGCACGCCGACCGCCGAGGCGAGCAGATTGCCGAGCAGTGCGCCCACCAGCCCCAGCAGTACCGTCAGCCAGAGCGGAACGGGCTGACGGCCCGGCAGTACCAGCTTGGCGAGCAGACCGACGACGAGTCCGACGACGAGCGCCCAGATCAGCGTCATGGGGAACAACCTCCCTGTGGGCCGGGCTCCCGGCCGGTCGACCGGGGCGCCCTCCGCCTGCCCCGCCGGCCCCGCTTCATTCCTGGGTCGCCCGCGAGCCGGCCGCGCCCCGGGGAGGCTACGGCGCGTCGACCGGGTCGGCGGCGCTCACCGGCACGTCCGGGTGGCGGAACCAGGAGCCCTGCACGGCCCACTGGACCAGCATCAGCACACCGCCCAGCAGCAGGGCGCCGATGCCGATCACGGTCACCCCGCCGGTCTCGCCGATCAGCGGCAGATCGATCGAGGTCGCCCCGTAGTCGGCGGCCGCGTAGACGTCGAACGCGGCGTAGCAGAAGAAGTACAGCAGCACCACGCCGCCCAGCAGCGGGACGAGCCCCTTGAAGACGAAGTCCTTGACGCTCCTGGTCAGCACCCGCCGGTAGTACCAGACGCAGGCGAAGCCGGTCAGGCCGTAGTAGAAGGCGATGCCGAGCCCCACCGAGGCGATCGAGTCGGCCAGGACGTTGCCGCTGATCGCGGTCAGCAGGACGTAGAAGGCGATCGACGCCAGGCCCATGCCGACGGTCGACCAGGTCGGGGTGCGGTGGCGGGGGTGCACCCGGCCGAACGCGGCGGGCACGGCCCTGTGCGCGGCCATCGAGAAGGCGGTCCGGGCGGTGGGCAGGATGGTGGTCTGGGTGGAGGCCGCCGCCGAGGTCAGCACCATGAAGATCAGCAGCTTGCTGAGGAACCCGCCGAAGCCCGCCGTGCCGAACACCGCGTCACCGAGGCCGGACAGCACGTCCCCGGAGTTCTCCTCGTTGCCGAGTCCGATGCCCTCCGTGCCGATCCCCGCGAACGACAGCGCCGAGGTGGACACCAGGGTGTAGATCAACAGCAGCAGCACGGTGGAGATGACGGCCGCCCGCCCCGGGGTGCGCTTCGCGTCGGCGGTCTCCTCGTTGACCGAGACGGCGGTGTCCCAGCCCCAGTAGATGAACACCGCGGCGAGCATCCCGGCCGTGAAGGCACCGGCCGAGGGGATGTCCAAGGGGTTGAACCAGGAGGCGCTGACGTGGGCCGCCGTGGCGGGCGCACCGCTGCCGTAGGCCTTGACCAGGGCGGTGACCGACAGCACGACCAGCATCACCACCTCGATCGACAGCAGCCAGCGCTGCAGGGCGGCGGAGATCTCGATCCCGACGTAGCAGATCGCCGTCATCACGACGATCCAGACCACGCCGGCGATCGACGTCCAGACCGTGCTGTCGGCGAGCGAGTCCAGCCCCACCAGCCGGAACCCGTACACGCCGGCGATCTGCGCCAGGTTCGCCATCACGATGATGTCGGCGACGATGATCCCCCAGCCGCCCATCCAGCCGGTGCGCGGCCCGAACGCCCGGGCGGCCCAGGTGAAGGTGGTGCCGCAGTCCGGATCGGAGGCGTTCAGCTCCTTGTACGCGTACGCGATCATCAGCATCGGGATGAACGCCAGGATGGTGACGATCGGCGCCTGGAAACCCACCCCCACCACGATGATGCCGAGCGTCGCGGCGAGGCTGTACGCGGGCGCGGTGGAGGCCAGCCCGATGGCGACCGAGGACACCAGACCGAGCGCACCGGTCTTCAGCCCCTTCTCGCCCGCACCCGAGCCGGTCGCCACTGGCGCCACGCCCGGGGCCGGGCCGTCGGAGGAGTGCGGCATGGGTCCCACCTCCTCCCCCTGACCCACCCGAGTGCCTCGGGCCCGGTCACGGGGTCAGACAAATCACCCTGAACCGACCATACTGCCGCCACCCCTCCCCGGCTCGCTGCGCGCCTGCGGCCCAGCTGGGGGCGCCCCGGCCCGCTCCGGGGCGCCGCGTCACCCCTCACCGACCGGCACTCGCCCACCGCGCGGGCGGCCCGGCCTCCGAACCGCGTGGCGGTGCCGGGTGCGGTCGGGGTGGTCGCCGATACTCCGAGCAGCCGAGCGACGGCGGAGGGGTGAGCGAGAGGATCCCGATTCCCGATGGAGTTCCTGGTCGACATGGTGACCACCGTCCCCGACGGGACGAGCGAGGAGGAGGTGGCGCGGATGCGGGCCCGGGAGGCCGTCCGGGCCGGGGAGCTGGCCGCGCAGGGGAGCCTGCTGCGGCTCTGGCGGCCGCCGCTCTCGGCCGGCGAGTGGCGCACCTGGGGGCTGTTCAGCGCGCCCGACGCGGAGCGGCTGGAGCGGCTCCTGGCCTCGATGCCGCTGCGGGCCTGGCGGCGCGACCGCGTCACGCCGCTGTCGCCGCACCCGAGCGACCCCGGGGCGGAGGGCGTCCGATGAGCGACACCGCCGTGCTGCGGGGCGTGCTGGACCGCTGGAAGGCGGCCGTCGACGCCCATCGGCCCGAGGCGGTCGCGGCCTGCTTCACCGAGGACGCGGTCTTCCAGGGCCTGCACCCGTACAGCGTCGGGCGGCCGGGCGTCGCCGCCTACTACGCCTCCCAGCCGCCCGGGATGACGGCCGACTACCGCGTCCTGGAGACCAGGCGGCTCACCGACGGCCTCCTGCTCGGCTACCTCGCCGTCGACTTCGCCTTCGTCGACCGGCCGACGCTGACCGTGAACCTCGGGGTCCTGCTGAGCAGGGCGGGCGACGGCTGGTCCATCGCCCACTACCAGGTCTCGCTGCTGCCCTGACGGCTCGGTCCCGCGTCAGTGCCGGTGGTGGTTGTCGGGCTGGGCCGGATCGCCGGGGTGTTCGAGGCCGGGCAGCAGGGTGAGCCGGGCGGCGCGGGTGCGGTCGAGCCAGCGGACGAAGGCGGCGCGGCGGGCGGCGGCCCGGACGGCGGGGGCCGGGTCGCCGCCCGCCTCCCCCGGCGGGTGGACGGCGAGCAGGGCCGCCGTCCACCCGCCCGCCGTGACCCAGGCGCCCGGCCCGGCGGCGCGGAGGGCGTCGGCGAGGGCGAGCGGGAGGGTCGCCGGGTCGGCCTCGCAGCCGCCGCCGTCGGGGAAGCCGAGCCGCCAGAGGGCGGGAACGGGGCGGTCGGCGGTCATCGCCCGGTAGTGGGCCACCTCGTCCGCCCGGGGCCGGACGTCCGCCGTGACGGCCTCGAAGACCGCCCGGACGGCCGCGCTGCCCTCGTACGCGGCGGCCGTGATCGAGCCGAGTTCGACGGCGGCCTGCTGGTCGAGCCGGGCGGGGGTGCCGGTGCCGAGCGGCAGCCCGCGCTCGGTGCACACGGTGGAGCACAGCTCCTCCGTCAGCACCACCTGGGCGACCCAGCGGGCGAGTTGGCGGTCCTCGGAGCTGCCGGGCCGCGGCAGGGCGGCGGAGCGCGGGCCGGACCGCAGGGCGGCGAGGCGGCGGTCGAGTTCGGTGCGCGGCAGCGGGCGGCCGTCGAGCAGACCGAGGGCGCCGGCCACCGGGGCCCCGGCGGTCACGGCTCCACCACCAGGGCGACGGCCGGGGAGTACTGGCAGCGGCCGAACCACATCACCTTGGCCAGCGCCCAGGAGGCACCCGGCTCGGCGTCCTCGGGAGCCGCGAGCTCGAAGGCGGCGGTCTCCGTGGCGCCGGCGGCGAGGGTGAAGCCGCGGACGGGGGCGCCGACCGCCTCCCACGTCCCCCAGGGTGAGACCAGCTGGAGTTCGCCCCGGATCTCGCCGCGGGTCCGGTTGGCGAGCCGGACGGCGAGGGTGGCCCGGCTGCCGGGGGTCAGCCGCAGCCGCTCCTCGGCCACCGTCGCGGTGAGACCGGTGTCGCGGCCCTCCATGGACTCGGTCCCCTGCGCGGCGGTCCAGTCCTCGGGCGTCTCCCCGGCGGCGGGCAGCAGGCCGGGGAGCTCGCCGACGGCGAGGGTGACGACGTCCTCGATCAGCTGGTCCTCGTGCGTGATCCGGACGGCGGCGAAGTACAGCCCGGGTTCGACCGCCGCCGGCGGGGTGAGCGTGACCGGGAAGCGCAGGTGTCCGCCCGGCTCCAGGCGGTAGGGGCGGGCGCCGAGGCTCGCCGTCCAGCCCTCGGGGGGCAGGATCAGCGCGGCGCCCTCCACCGCGGCGTCCCGCAGCTGGGAGGAGAGGGCGACGGAGAGCTCGACCGGCTCACCCGGCCCGGCCGTCCGCAGCAGGCCGGGCGAGACGCCGACCGACACCGGGAGGTAACCGAGCGGCGCCGGGCCCCGGTTGTGCAGCCAGTAGCGGGCGTGGACCGGCTGGGCGGCCTCGGCGACCGCGCCGAGCACCGGGCCGGCCGGGTCGGCGGCCACGCTCGGCCGGGCCAGCACGGTGGCGATCTGCGAACCGGCGAGGTCCAGGGCCCCGTCGACGGAGTCCAGCGGCCGTTCCAGCAGGTCGGCGCGGTGCGGGTCGGTCAGCCCGAGGGCGCCGCCGAGGGTGGCGGTGCGGCCCAGGCCGGTGGACTCGACCAGCCGGACGGTGAGTCGGCCGTCGCCCGGGGCGGCGGCCGAGCCGTGCGCGATCGGGTTGCCGGTCGGCTTGAGGGTGCCCAGCAGCACCTCCCGGGCGGGTTCGACCCGCAGCCAGGAGAGGGTGGCGGGCAGCGGCCCCTTCCGCGCGGGGGCGATCCGGGCATACAGCGGGTGGTTGAACTCCTGCCCCTGGGCGGGCAGCGCCTGGGCCCGCCAGTCCCCCGCGCCGCCGACCAGCGCGTAGCTGAACTCATGCGTCCAGTGCTGGAGCTGGAAGGACGCGCCGTCGGGCAGGGTGCGCCGGGGCGGGTCGATCCAGACGCCGGAGGGCCAGCCGGTGCAGGAGCGCATCAGCGAGAGGTGCAGCGCGCCGGTGGCGTCGACCGCGAAACCGGGCAGGCCGAAGCTCAGCAGTCCGACGCTGTGGTCGGTGAGCCGCTCCGCCGGGTGGAGCGCTCCGGGGCAGACGGCGGTGATCCGGGCGTCGGCGAGGTCGTGGACCAGCGCGGCCGGGTCGGTCACCACCAGGGCGGGCAGCGCCCGCAGGTCGCGCAGGTCGGCGCCGGGCTGCCAGACCTCGGCCAGCGGAGTCAGCGCGGGCACCCAGACGGCGCCGTGCGTCTTGAGTACGGTGGCGTACTCCTCGCCCGCCCGCTCGATCAGCTCCCGGGCGGCGGCATTGACCTCCGGACCTCCGAGGACGATCCGGAAGTCCGGCAGGTTGGAGTCGACGTCCAGCCAGCCGTAGCGGGCCCAGTCGGCGCCGGAGGTGGTGGCGGTGACGCCGATCCGGGCGAGCGCGACCACCAGGTCGCGGGCGTCGGCGGCGGAGTCGAGGTCGGGAGTGATCACCTCGGCGACGCCGAGGGCGCGTTCGCCGAGCGGCGCGCCGGCCGGGTCGGTGAGGGCGACCCGGGCGGTGGAGCCCAGGCCGAACCAGGTGTTGGCCGGATTGTCCAGGGTCCAGGGCGCCTCGGCGGAGTCCACGTCGGGCAGCGCGAAACCGCGCCCGACCACCGCGTCGGCGACCTCGCTGACCGGCAGCGCGCCGGGCAGGTCGACCGGGAAGCGCAGCCGCAGCAGGCGGTCGGCGCCGGAGAAGTCGACCACCCTGGTCCGGCAGTCGACCCGGTCGACGCCCCGCCAGAGCGTCACGGTCTGCTCGTACCGGACGCCGTCCACGGTGCCGGCGATCACCAGCCGCTCACCGAGCGGGCCGGTCTCGCGGCGCACGCTCGCCGGCTGCCCGCCGGAGCCGAGGACGGGCCCCTTGGGGACGAGGTGCCACGGGCCCTCGCCGAAGTCGGGGTGCTGCGGGTACTCCTCGTACACCCGCAGCTCGTTGCCGATCCGGCCGTTCCGGATCAACTCGCTCTCGTGGAATAGGTCCTGAATGGACGTCAGTCCGCCGCCCCGGGCCGGGTCGGCGGTCACCCGGTAGCGGGCGTTGGCGACGGTGTGGCCCTCGGCGCGCGACCAGGCGGTGTCCTCGACCCCGTCGGCGGAGGGGACCAGCCGCCAGGTGCGCCAGCCCAGGGCGGGCACCCCGGCGGCCAGGAAGCGCAGGGTGCCCCGGTCCACGGCGCTGGGTACCACGGCGCCGGTGTCGTCCAGGACGAGGACGGCCCGGGAGCGCCCCCGCGGCAGCCGGACGGCGACCAGGTCGGTGCGGTCGAAGGAGAGGGTGTTGGTGACGACGACGGCCGAACCGATGCCGGCGGTGTCGATCCGGCCGGTGAGCGCGTCCAGCGACCGGTCCCGGACGTCGGCGGCCAGGTCGTACGCCTCGCGCCAGCCGCCGAGCAGGTCGAGGTAGACCTGGTCGGACTCCGAGCCGGTGATCGCGTCGTGGTGGGCGCCGTAGGCGAGGTGGCGCCAGACCTTGTCCAGCGCGGCCCCCGGGTAGCGGCCCAGCCCCTGCACGGTGGCCAGGGTGGCGAGCTTCTCGGCGTCGACGGCGGCGACCTCGGCGGCCCGCTGGGCCTGCTTGGTGTCGATGTAGGAGACGTCCTTGCCGGTGTAGACCGGGTTCATGTCCCGGGTCTGCGGGCTGGGCCGGCGGCCGGCGGCGGCCAGCTCGGCGCGGACGGCGTCCAGGAAGTCGCGCGGGGTGGCGCAGACGAACCGCGGCCAGAGGTACTTGCGCGCCCAGGAGCGGTGGATCTCGGTGACCCACTTGTTCGGCGGGGTGTAGTCGGTGCCGACGGGCAGCAGCAGGTTCTTCGTCGCGCCGACCGGCTTGAGCTTGCGGTACAGCTCGTAGACGGCCTGCTCGGCGGTGGCGAGGTCGGCGGAGGAGTCCATCCACCAGCCGGCCGAGTAGTGGTGCGGCATGTAGTGGGTGAGCACGCCGTCGCCGGAGGGCGCGATCCACTCGAACTCGCTCGGGAACTGCATCACCCGGGCGTCGTCCTTGGCCTCGCGGAAGTTCTTCTGGATCGGGCCCCACTGGTGGAACGGGCCGCGGGCCCAGGCGCTGCCGGTGAGCCCGGCGGCCGCGAGGTGACCGGGGAACTGCGGGTCGTGGCCGAACACGTCCAGCTGCCAGGCGGTCCGCGGGTCGCCGCCGAGGATGTCGCGCTGGTAGCCGATGCCGTAGACGATGTTGCGGATGGTGGTCTCGGCACCGGTGAGGTTGGTGTTGGGCTCGTTGTAGGTGCCGCCGACCAGTTCCACCTGACCGCGCTCCAGCAGCAGCCGCAGCGCCGCGCGGCGTTCCGGGTGCTGGTCGAAGTAGGGCTTCAGGTAGTCGACTTCGGCGAGTACGAACCTGTAGACCGGGTCACGCAGCGCGAGGTCCAGGTGCGCGTCGACGAGCGCGAAGCCGTTGCGCTCCCAGAGCGGCCGGGTGGTCGCGTCGGCGGAGAGCAGCTCCCAGGGCGAGGTGTAGGCGGCCTGGGTGTTCCACCAGACCGGGTCGTAGTGGAAGTGCGAGACCAGGTACATCGTCCAGCCGGGTTCGGCCGCCTCGACGACGGCCTCGGCGGTCGCGGTGACGCCGTCCGTCGCCGCGGTCACCAGGACCGGGATCCGGGCCCCGGGCTCGGCGCCGGTGATCTCCAAGGGGACTTCGACCAGCCCCGTGCCGGCCTCCTCGCCGCGTACGCCCGGGCCGGTGACGGTGATCCGGGCGGGCGGGCCGTCGAGGGTCACGCGCAGCAGCTGGCGCGGCGCGTCCTCGGGGCCGGTGAAGAGGTCCGTGCTCTCGACGGCGGTGATGGTGACCGGCACGGGGTGGGTCCTTTCGGGAGACGGAGCGGGTCGGGAACCGGGGCCGGGACGTGTCCGGTGATTCCCGTCGCATCAGCGCGCGACGGGAATCACCGGAGGAGCCCTACGCGCCCCAGGCCTCGAACTCGTAGATCCGGGCGGCGGGGTCGGTGCCCTGGGTCGGCTTGGTCACCGAGAGCCGGACGTAGCGGGCCGTGGTGCTCACCGGGTGGGTGGTGGTCCCGGCGGTGTTGCCGGTGACGGTGGCGACGGTGGTCCACGCGTCGGCGGTGGAGTCGCGCACCTGGATGGTGAAGTCCCGGGTGTTGTACGCCGCGCTCTCACCCCCGGCCGAGGCGTGCTTCACCACGAACCTGCTCAGCGGCTTGGCCGAACCGAGGTCCACCTCCAGCCACTTGGCCGACGTGGTGGTGCACCACTTGTCGCCGTTGCCACCGTTCACGGTGCCGTTGACGGCCTTGGCCGGGGTCTCGTTGCCGTTGCACTGGCCGGAGGCGGTGGCCGGGCGGTTCAGTGCCAGGTTGCCGCCGGCCGGCGGGGTGCCCGTCCAGGAGACCGTGGTGGCGGCGGCGGCGGAGCGGCCGTACTCGGTGGAGACCGCCTCCACCTCGACGGTGGTGCCGCTCTCCGTCCCGGCCCGCTCCAGCTTGTTGACGAAGTAGGCGTCGGACGGCGTCGCGCCGAGGTAGCTGCGGCTGCCGTCGGCGTTGCGCCGGTACAGCTCGTAGTGGTGCACCGAACCGCTCGCCGAGGCCGTCCAGGAGAGCCGCAGCGACTGGCTGGAGCCGGCCACCACGTCACTGGCGCCGAGCACGGTGAGGCCGCTCGGCGCGGCGGGCGCGTCGACCACGCCGTCGTAGACGGCGAGCTGACCGACCCTCAGGTCGTAGGCCGGGTTCGAGCCTTCGACCTGGAGGCCGATCTGGGCGATGGTGCGGCCGGCGTAGGCGGAGAGGTCGAGGGTGTGCCGCTCCCACCCGGTACCGGAGTTCGCGCCGACGTCGACGGTGGTGAAGGTGCCCGGTGCGTCGGTGAAGGAGATCGCGGCCTTCAGCCCGGTCGCCCCGGCGGCCGGGGTCTTGAGCACCAGCGAGAGCTTGCTGTCCGCCGCGACCGGCAGTCTGCTCTGGTAGAGGCGCACGGTGTTGGTGGCGTCCAGCTTGCCGCTGAGCCGCAGCGAGGAGCCGCCCTCGTAGGCGTCCGTGAAGTCGACGGACGGGGTCAGCTTGGTGCCGCTGGAACCGACCAGCCAGCGGTAGGTCGGCGGGACGTCCTGGAGCGAGAGGTTGTTCCAGCCGCCGGTGGCGACCCGGCCGCCACCGGCGTTGTAGAAGTCGCCCTGACCGGTGGAGAAGTTGGTGACGAAGGGCTTCGCGGTGATCGGCGAGGACTCGGCTATGTAGGTCGACAGGCCCTTCCAGCTCGACGAAGTGGCGGTGTTCGACGGGTCGTTGTTGGCGCCGACCCAGTAGCGGGAGTCCTTGGCGTAGAAGTCGGCGCGGTCGGTGGCGGACTTCCACGTCCACTCGGGCCGGTAGAGCCCGAGCGAGGTGGTGTGCGCCTTGCCGGCCGGGAAGAGCGCGTTCCAGTCGACGCCGGTGTTGTAACCGTTGGACTCGGTGTCGATCCCGGAGTAGAGGTCGTACTCGTCGCGGCCGAGGCCGCGGGCCAGCGAGCGGGACGAATCCAGCCCGCCGGAGCTCCAGTTGAAGTTCAGGAACATCGAGTCGGAGGTCCGCTTGGCGCCGTCCTGGAGGAACGAGTCGTTGGCGGAGGTCAGCGCGTTCTGCCAGGACACCGAGCCGGACTCGGTCATCGCGTCGTACCACATGTACTCGGTGCCGGTCTGCGCCTTGGTGTACTGTATGAGGTTGCGCACCTCGCCGGCCAGCGCCGAATCCCCGCCGCCGGTCTCCTGGTTGATGAACCAGCCGTCGAAGCCGTAGTACTGGGCGGCCTGGGTGAGCTTGTCCGCGACCGGGTAGCGGGAGCCGGACTTCTGGACGAAGTCGCGGACCCACTGGAGCTGGCCGCCGTAGGCGGCGGGCGGGAAGAAGACGGTGCCGTAGACCTTGACGCCGTTGCGGTGCGCGGCGTCGATGACGGTCGGGTTGGGGGCGAGGATCAGGCCCTCTCCGGCCGAGCCGCCCCAGAACACCAGCTTGTCGACGTACTGCCAGTAGCCGAAGGCGTAGTAGTTCGGGTCGGCCGAGCCCTGGGAGGGGTTGTTGGAGGTCGGGCCGAAGGAGACCAGCGAGGCCACCTTGCCCTCGCCGGCCCGGGCGTTGGGGTTGGCCTTGAGCGCCGGGTCGCTGGTGCGCGGCCGGAGCGGGACGCGGGACCGGTTGAAGCGGGCGTCCGGGTCGGTGGCCGGGTCCCAGTTCAGGATGGTGTTCGGGTACCAGTAGGAGGCGTAGGGCTGGGTGCCGGCGGCCGCGGCGGCGGCCCGGGTGGCCGGTGCCGGAGCGGGATCCGCGTGGGCGGTGGGCGCGGCGCCGAGGACGGCGGCCCCGAGGGCGGCGCTCAGCAGGAGGGGGAGACGTCGTGACATGCGGTGGCTCCGATCGAGCGGAGGAGGGTGGGGGCGGAGCCGCCCGCGAGGGGCGGTCCGGGTGCATGTGCGAGGTACGTGCGGTGGTGCGGGTGGGCGTGGTGGTGCGGGTGCGGTGGCGCCGATCGCGGGGAGTCCCCGCCCGTCCGGCCCCGGCCCACTCGGTGCCGGACGGCCGAGGGGCCGACGGTGCGAGGCACGGCGGAACGGGGAACGGCGGTACGAGGAAGGCGGAAACGGCCGCGCACCGGCTCCCGCCCAGGGGACGCACGGGGCAGCACGGGCACGACGCCCCCGCCGCCCCGGCCGCGACGGCCCGGGCCGGGAGCCGCCCGACTCCCCGCCACCGTGGCGCGCCGAGCGGACCGGCTCGGCGCTGCGAGGCTAAACCGGTTCAGACCGACTGTCAACGGCCCCGGCAACAGCCACCCCTGAGGGTGATTCGGGGGTCGGCGGTGAGGTGGACTCGCGGACCGTGAGGCGCGGCGTGGGCATCTGCAGGTCCCGGCCGGGGCCGGTCCCGTCGATCACCGCGAGCAGGCTGCTCGCGACCTGCTCGCCGAGCGCGAAGGTGTCCCGGCTGAGCGCGGTCAGCGGCGGGTGGACGATCCGGGCGAGCACCGAGTCGTCGAAGGAGACGATCGACAGCTCCCCGGGCACCGCCACTCCCATCTCGCCGGCCACCCCCAGACCGGCCACCGCCATGACGTCGCTGTCGTAGACGATCGCGGTGGGCCGCCGGGGCCGGGAGAGCAGGGCCCGGGTGGCGGCCGCGCCCTCGGCGTCGCTGAAGTCGGTCGGCACCGAGACCGCCTCCTCCAGGTCCAGCCGCCGGGAGGCGTCGCGCAGGGCGCGGATCCGGCGCTGGGTGTGCTGGAAGTGCGGCAGGCCGGCCAGGTGGGCGATCCGGCGGTGCCCGATCGCGGCCAGGTAGTCGACGATCGAGAGCATCGCCTCCCGGTCGTCGGCCCAGATCCGCAGCGGCCCGCCGCCCTTGCCGGGGCCGCCCAGCACCACGGCGGGCAGGGCGAGTTCCTCCAGCGCCTCCAGCCGCGGGTCGCGCACCTGGAGGTCGACCACGATGAAGCCGTCGACCCGGTGCTCGGAGGCCCAGCGCCGGTAGACGCCGATCTCGGCGGCGGTGTCCTCGACCACCATCAGGTGCAGCGCGACCGCGTGGGCGGAGAGCACCGCCTGGAGGCCGGAGAGCAGTTGGCTGAAGAACGGCTCGACCCCGATGGTGCGGGCGGGGCGGGCGATCACCAGCCCGACCGCGTCGGCCCGGGCGCCGCCCAGGGCGCGGGCGGCGCTGTGCGGCCGCCAGTTCATCTCCTCGGCGACCCGGAGGATCCGGGCCCTGGTCGCCTCGCTCACCCCGGGGCGCCCGTTGAGCGCGAAGGACACCGCGCCCTTCGAGACCCCGGCCTGGCGCGCGATGTCGGCGATGGTCGGTCTGCCCACAGAATCCGACTCCTCTCTTGACATCCAAGTTTAGGCGGGAGCATAGTCCCTGCAACAGCTAGACCGGTTTAGTAAGTCAGGTTCTGTACGTCAGCACAATCCCCCACCCACCCCCTGGACCGGGAGACCCTCATGCGAAGAATCTGGGCGGCACTGACGATGGCGGCGGTCACCACCGCCACGCTCACCGGCTGCGGACTCGGCTCCGACACCAAGAGCGACGACACCGCGGCGAGTGCGGCCGCCACCGGTGACGTCAAGGGCAAGGTCTCGCTCCAGACCTGGGCACTCAAGCCGAAGTTCACCGATTACATGCAGAGCGTGATCGACGGCTTCAAGCAGAAGTACCCGGGCGTCGAGGTCGACTGGCTCGACCAGCCCGGCGACGGCTACTCGGACAAGGTGCTCAGCCAGGCCGCGGCCGGCGGCCTCCCCGACGTGGTGAACCTTCCGCCGGACTTCGCCCTCCCGCTGGCCAGGCAGAACCAGCTGCTGGACATCGCCAAGGCCGACCCGAAGCTCGCCGACGAGTACGTCGCGGGCGGCGTCGACGCCTACCGCTTCCGCGGCATGGACGGCACCTACGGCTACCCCTGGTACCTCAACACCGATGTCAACTACTGGAATTCCGAGCTGCTGACGAAGAACGGCCTCGATCCCAAGGCCCTTCCCGGCACCCTGGACGAACTGATCGCCCAGGCCCGGGTGTTCAAGGAGAAGTCGGACGGCTCGACCTACCTGATGAGCCGCAAGCCCGGCCTCGGCGACCTGGTCAACGCCGGCGTCAAGGTGATGTCGGACGACGGCAAGTCCTTCACCTTCAACACCCCCGAGGCCGCCGCGCTGCTCGACAAGTACCGCGCGGCGTTCAAGGAGGGCCTGCTGCCCAAGGACGTCCTGACCGACACCTACGCCGGCAACTCCAAGCTCTTCAACGCCGGCACCGCGGGCTGGACCACCGGTGGCGCCAACTTCATCACCAGCGTCGCGACCGACAACCCGACCCTCGCCCCGAAGATCGTCTCCTCCCCCGCGACGGGCACGCCGCCGCTCTACGTCCAGGGCCTGTCCGTCCCGAGGAACAGCAAGAACCCGGCCGCCGCGGTGGCCCTCGCCCGCTGGGTCACCAGCGCCGAGAACCAGGCCAAGTTCGCCCACCTGACCAGCATCTTCCCGTCCACCAAGGCATCCGCCGGCGACCCCTTCTTCAGCAAGAGCGACGGCACCAACGCCGGTGACGCCAAGGTAGTCGCGTTCACCTCGCTGGCCAAGGCGAAGATCCTCCAGCCGGTCGAGGTCGACGATGCGATGGGCACCGTCATCAAGCAGCAGATCGCCCTGGCGATCAGCGGCGACGCGACCTCGAAGCAGGCCCTGGACACCGCCGTCGAGCGCTGCAACCAGCTGCTCAAGGGCTGATCCGGCCCCCGGACCAGCCCCCGGCAGTACCCCGTACCGGTGGCGCGGCGGCGTCCTCCCCCAGGAGCCGCCGCCCGCCGGGGCCGCCCGCACCGACCGGCCACCCCCGACCGCCCGCACCGCCCGCACCGGCCGCCGGCACCGCCCCCGGCCCGCCGGGACCCGGCCGCGAAACCCCGGCCGCAGCCCCCGCCGCGGCTCCCCGGCCCGACGGCCCCGGCCCGCACCGCACCACCCCCGGGGACCCACCCTCCCCGCCCCAGGAAGGCATCGGTATGACCCACCGGCGTTGGTTCACCCCCTGGCTGCTCGCCGGGCCCGCGATCATCTGGCTGGTCGTCTTCAACCTCTGGCCGACGGTCAACACGGTGATCCTCTCGTTCACCAACGCCAAGCCGCTAGGCGGCGGCCGGTTCACCGGCCTCGCCAACTACGAACGCATCTTCAGCGACGAGCAGTTGGCCGACGCCCTGCTCAACAGCATCGTCTACCTGCTGATCTGCCTCCCGCTGCTGACCGTCCTGCCGCTGCTGCTCGCCCTGCTGGTGCAGCGCAAGCTGCCCGGCATCACCTTCTTCCGCACCGCCTTCTACACCCCGGTGATCGCCTCCGCCGTCGTGGTGGCGCTGATCTGGGGCTGGGTGCTCGACGACCGCGGGCTGGTCAACGGCCTGCTCCAGCAGACCGGGCTGGCCGACTCCCCGGTCGCGTTCCTCACCGACCGCTGGCTGCTGCTGCTCAGCTCGATCGCCCTGACCACCTGGAAGGGCCTCGGCTACTACATGGTGATCTACCTGTCGGCGCTGGCCAACGTCGGCCGCGAACTGCACGAGGCCGCCGCGGTCGACGGCGCGAGCGCCTTCCGCCGGTTCTGGCACGTCACCCTGCCCGGGGTGCGCCCCACCATGATGCTGATCTCGGTCCTGATCTCGGTCTCCTCACTGCGCGTCTTCTCCGAGCTGTACGTGCTCTCCAACGGCACCGGCGGCCCCGGCGGCCGGGACATGTCGGTGGTGATGCTGATCCAGATGTACAGCCGCGGCTTCACCGGCCACCTGGGCTACGCCTCGGCGCTCAGCCTGCTGCTGTTCGTCATCACCCTCGGCCCGATGCTGCTCCTGACGCGCCTGAACCGGAAGGCGGACTGACCCCGTGACCCGACCCGCCACCCCCACCGGGCCCGCCCAGGCACCCGCCACGGCGCCGGTCCCCGCTCCCCGCGAGCCCGCGGACCGCCCCGCCGCCGCCCGGCGCGCCCGGAGCTTCAACTCCCCCTCCCCCGCCCAGACCGCGCTGCGCTACCTGCTCCTGCTGGTCGTCCTGCTGCTGGTGATCGGCCCGTTCCTCTGGCAGCTCTCCACCTCGCTCAAGGGGCCGGGCGAGGACGTCTACACCAAGCACCCGAGCTTCTTCCCGCAGGACCTCACCTTCGCCAACTACGGCAAGGTCGCCGACACCATCCCGGTCTGGACGTACGCGGCCAACTCGCTGGTCGTGGCCGCGATCGCGATCTTCGGCAACGTGGTCGGCACCACCCTGGCCGGCTACGCCCTGGCCAAACTGCGCTTCCGCGGCGCCCGGCTGGTCTTCGGCCTCTTCCTCACCACGCTGGTCCTGCCCGGCGAGGTCACCATCGTCTCCCAGTACGTGACGGTCCGCAGCCTCGGCCTGGCCGACTCGCTGACCGGCGTCGCCCTGCCCGGCGCGATCGCCATGCTCAACGTGCTGCTGATGCGGACGGCCTTCGCGGCCGTCCCGCCCGAACTCGACCAGGCCGCCCTGGTGGACGGCGCCTCCGTCTGGCAGCGCCTGTGGCACATCGGCCTGCCGAACGTGCGCGGCATGCTCAGCGTGATCGTCATCTTCACCTTCATCGGCGCCTGGGACGACTTCCTCTGGCCGCTGATCGTGCTCAACGACCCGCAGAAGTACACGCTCACCGTCGGACTCCAGTACCTCAACGGCACGTTCAGCGCCAACCCCCGGCTGATCGCGGCCGGCACCATGATCGCCTTCCTGCCGATCGTCGTGGTGTTCGGCGTCTGCCAGCGCTTCTTCTTCAAGGGCGTCGAGGAGGGGGCCGTCAAGGGGTAGCCGCGCCATCCGCCCGACCCGTCGCGGTACCCGCGACGGCCGCACCCACCGAGGAAGCCCACCGCGCATGACCGCCGCTCAGGACCGCCCGCAGGACCGCGCCCAGGACCGGGCCGGGGACCGCACCCAGGCCCCCGCCGCCCCGCGCTTCGGCGTCAACTACACGCCCAGCGCCGGCTGGTTCCACCACTGGCTCGACTTCGACCTCGACGCCGTCCGCGCCGACCTCGACTCGATCGCCGCGCTCGGCCTGGACCACGTCCGGGTCTTCCCGCTCTGGCCCGTCTTCCAGCCGAACCGGACGCTGATCCGCCCGCGCGCCGTCGAGCAGCTGACCGAGCTGGTGGACGCGGCCGGCGAGCGCGGCCTGGACGTCGCGGTGGACGGCCTCCAGGGCCACCTGTCGAGCTTCGACTTCCAGCCCTCGTGGACGCAGACCTGGCACCGCCGCAACCTCTTCACCGACCCGGACGTGATCGACGGCCAGGCCGCCTACCTGCGCACCCTGGCCGCGGCCCTGCACGAGCGGCCCAACTTCCTCGGCATGACGGTCGGCAACGAGGTCAACCAGTTCTCCGGCGACCCGCACCCCGACCCGGACCGGGCCACCCCCGGGCAGGTCGACGCCTGGCTGCGCCGGATGCTCGCCGCCTGCGAGCAGGGCGCGCCCGGCCGGCTCCACCTGCACGCCTCCTACGACGCCGCCTGGTACCTGGACGAGCACCCGTTCACCCCCTGGCACTCGGCCCGGCTCGGCGCCGCCACCGCCGTGCACTCCTGGGTGTTCAACGGCACCGCCCAGCGCTACGGGGCGCACTCCACCGCCACCGCCCAGCACGCCGCCTACCTGGTCGAGCTCTCCAAGGCCTGGGCGGACGACCCGCACCGCCCGGTCTGGCTGCAGGAGGTCGGCGCGCCGGCCCCGCACATCACCGCCGAGGACGCCGCCCGGTTCACCGGCGACACGGTGGCGGCCGTGCTGGACTGCCCGGACCTCTGGGGCGTCACCTGGTGGTGCTCGCACGACGTCGACCGCTCGCTGGCCGACTTCCCCGAGCTGGAGTACAGCCTCGGCCTGCTCACCACCGACCGCCGGGTCAAACCGGCCGGCGCCCGCCTCGCCGCCGCCGTCGCGGACCTGCGCACCGACCGGCGGCCGCCCCGGCCGCGCACCACCGCCGTGGTGGTCGCCACCGGCGACGACGTCACCTCGCCCAAGCGCTCGGTCTGCGGCCCGGGCGGCACCGTCTTCGAGGCGTTCATGCGCCTCGCCGAGGCCGGCGCCCGGCCGACCGCGGTGCTCGCCGAGCGCGCCGAGGACCGCGCCCACCTGGCCGCCCGGGGCATCACCGAGGTCGTCCACCCGGACGACGTACGCTGACGAACCACCGCCCGGACCTCGCGAAAGCCGCACCCCGACCCCCCGTCACCACCCCTCAGTCACGCAACGGAGCCTGCTGACATGCACGATGACCGCAGCCTGGTCGAGTCCCGCCTCAAGCGCGTCCTGGAGGAGCGCATCCGACCGGCGCTCTACCCGGAGTCCGTCCCGCTGGAGGTCACGGTCTGGACCGCGCCCGGCGAGCCCGTCCCGGTCGCCGAGGGCCTCGCCGCGCCGCGCACCCCGATCGCCGTCGGCGACGCCTGGGGCGCCCCGTGGAGCACCAGCTGGATCACCGTCGCGGGTACCGTGCCCGAGGCGTGGGCCGGGCGGACCGTCGAGGCGCTGATCGACCTCGGCTTCGACGCCAACATGCCCGGCTTCCAGTGCGAGGGCCTGGTCTACCGCCCGGACGGCAGTCCGGTGAAGGGCCTCAACCCGCAGAACCAGTGGGTGCGGATCGCCGCCCCCGCGGCCGGCGGCGAGCAGGTGCTGCTGCACGTCGAGGCCGCCGCCAACCCGGTGATCCTCGACTACCACCCCTTCCTGCCGACCGAGCTCGGCGACAAGGACACCGCCGGCGACCGGCCGCAGTACAAGCTGGCCCGGATGGACCTCGCGGTCTTCGACGAGACGGTCTGGCAGCTCGTCATGGACCTGGAGGTGCTGGGCGAGCTGATGGAGGAGCTGCCGGTCGACGGCGCCCGCCGCTGGGACGTGCTGCGCGCCGTCGAGCGGTCCCTGGACGCGATCGACCTCCAGGACGTCAACGGCACCGCGGCCGCCGCCCGGGAGCAGCTGGCCGGCGTGCTGGCCTCGCCGGCCGTGCCCTCCGCGCACCGGATCAGCGCGGTCGGCCACGCGCACATCGACTCGGCCTGGCTCTGGCCGCTGCGCGAGACCGTCCGCAAGGTCGCCCGCACCACCGCCAACATGACGGCGCTGCTGGAGGACGAGCCGGACTTCGTCTACACCATGTCGCAGGCGCAGCAGTACGCCTGGATCAAGGAGCACCGGCCCGAGGTCTACGCACGGGTCAAGAAGGCCGTCGCCGAGGGCCGGTTCGTGCCGGCCGGCGGCATGTGGGTGGAGTCCGACACCAACATGCCCGGTTCGGAGGCGATGGCGCGGCAGTTCGTCCACGGCAAGCGGTTCTTCCTGGAGGAGTTCGGGGTCGAGAACCAGGAGGCGTGGCTGCCGGACACCTTCGGCTTCACCGGCGGGCTGCCGCAGATCATCCGCAACGCGGGCTCCAAGTGGCTGCTGACCCAGAAGATCTCGTGGAGCCAGGTCAACAAGTTCCCGCACCACACCTTCTTCTGGGAGGGCATCGACGGGACGCGGATCTTCACCCACTTCCCGCCCGTGGACACCTACAACTGCTCCATGAAGGGCAAGGAGATCGCGCACGCCGCGCGGAACTTCAAGGACAAGGGCGTGGCCCGGCACTCGATCGCCCCGACCGGCTGGGGCGACGGCGGCGGCGGCACCACCCGCGAGATGATCGCCAAGGCGGCCCGGCTGCGGGACCTGGAGGGTTCGGCCACGGTCCGCTGGGAGCGGCCGGCCGAGTTCTTCGAGAAGGCCGAGGCCGAGTACCCGAATCCGCCGGTCTGGGTGGGCGAGCTGTACCTGGAGCTGCACCGGGCCACCCTGACCAGCCAGGCCAAGACCAAGCAGGGCAACCGCCGCAGCGAGAACCTGCTGCGGGAGGCCGAGCTGTGGTGCGCCACCGCCGCGCTGCGCACCGGGCTGGCGTACCCGTACGAGGAGCTGGACCGGATCTGGAAGACGGTGCTGCTGCACCAGTTCCACGACATCCTGCCCGGCTCGTCGATCGCCTGGGTCCACCGGGAGGCCGAGGCGACGTACGCGGCGCTCGGCGAGGAGCTGGAGGCGCTGATCGAGCGGGCCCAGCAGGCCCTGGCCGGGGACCGGGCGGGCGGGCGCGAGCTGGTGTTCAACGGCGCGCCGCACACCCGCTCGGCGGCGCCCGCCGGCGGCGCGGCGCCGGCCTCGGCGGCGCCCGCGGACGGCTGCGCGGTCACCGCGCGGGCGGGCGGCGGGTTCGTGCTGGAGAACGGCCTGCTGTCCGTCACGCTGGACGCCGAGGGCCTGGTCGTCTCGGCGGTGGACCTCGCCACCGGGCGCGAGACGGTGGCCCCCGGCGAGCGCGCCAACCTGCTCCAGCTGCACCCGGACTTCCCGAACATGTGGGACTCCTGGGACGTGGACCAGTTCTACCGCAACTCCGTCACCGACCTGACCGGGGTGGACGCGCTCACCGTGTCGCTCGCCGCACCGGACGCGGTCGCCGTCCGGGTGGCCCGCTCCTTCGGCTCCTCCACGGTGGTCCAGACGCTGAGCCTGCGCGCGGGCGCCCGGCGGCTGGACATCGACACCGAGGTGGACTGGCACGAGACGGAGAAGTTCCTCAAGGCGGCCTTCCCGCTGGACGTGCACACCGAGCGGTACGCCGCCGAGACCCAGTTCGGCCACCTCTACCGGCCCACCCACACCAACACCAGCTGGGAGGCGGCCAAGTTCGAGGCCTGCAACCACCGCTTCGTCCACCTGGACGAGCCGGGCTGGGGCGTCGCGCTGGTCACCGCCTCCACCTACGGCCACGACGTCACCCGCACGGTCCGCGCGGCGGACGGCGGCACCACGACCACGGTGCGGTTCTCGCTGCTGCGCGCCCCGCGCTTCCCCGACCCGCAGACCGACCAGGGCCTGCACCGGTTCCGGCACGCCCTGGTGCCGGGCGCCGGGATCGCCGACGCCGTCCGCGAGGGCTACCTGATCAGCCTGCCCGAGCGGCGGGTGACCGGCACCGCCGACGCCGTCCGGCCGCTGGTGGAGCTGGACGAGGACGCCCTGGTGGTCAGCGCCGTCAAGCTGGCCGACGACGGCAGCGGGGACGTGGTCGTCCGCGTCTACGAGGCCAACGGCGGCCGCGCCCGGGGCCGGCTCACGACCTCGTTCCCGCTGGCCGGGGCGGTGCCCTGCGACCTGCTGGAGCGGCCGTGGGACGGCACCCGCGGCTCGGTGGCGGTGAGCGGCGACGGCGTCGAGCTGGCCCTGCGGCCGTTCGAGCTGGTCACGCTGCGCCTGACGGCCGCCGCGGGCTGACGCCCCGGTCCGGCCCGGCGGATGCCCGCCCGACGCCGTCCGTCCGGGCGTCCCGCGGGCCCGCCCGGGCCGGACCTACCCTGCCCCTGTGCCCCGCCCGCCCGGGCGGGGGCCCCGTCCCCGGTTCTGGAGCCCCTGCGATGACCGCCGCCCCGCCCGTCCGCCCGCTGTTCGCCGCCCTCGACATCGGCGGGACGAAGATCGCCGGGGCGCTCGTCGACGAACGCGGGGAGCTCTCCCACCGACTCCAACTGCCCACTCCCGCTGCGCAGTCCGGCGCGGCCGTGCTGGCCGTGGTGCACCAGGTGCTCGACCGGCTCGCCACCGCGCCCGGCTGGGCCGCGGTGACCGCCGTCGGCATCGGCAGCGCCGGGCCGGTGGACCTCCGGCACGGCACCGTCAGCCCGGTCAACATCCCCGGCTGGCGGGCGTTCCCGCTGGTCGCCGAAGTCGCCGGGCACCCCGCCGTGGCCGGGGCCGCCGTCCCGGTGGCGCTGGCCGGGGACGGCGTCGCGATGGCGGCCGCCGAGCAGTGGCGCGGCGCCGCGCGCGACGCCGCCAACGCGCTCTGCCTGGTGGTCTCCACCGGGGTCGGCGCCGGGCTGGTCCTGGACGGCGCGGTGCGGCCCGGCCCCAGCGGCAACGCCGGCCACCTCGGTCACATCAGCGTCGAACTGGACGGCGACCCCTGCCCCTGCGGGTCGCGCGGCTGCCTGGAGGGGATCGCCTCCGGTCCGGCGATCGCCCGGCGGGCCGTGGCCCGGGGCTGGCGCCCGTCGGACGGGGGCGAGGACCGCTCGGCGCGCGCCGTCGCCGCCGACGCGCTGGCCGGCGATCCGGTCGCGCTCGCCTCCTTCGACCGGGCCGCCCAGGCGCTGGCCGCCGGGATCGCCGCCACCGCCGCCCTGGTCGACCTCGACCGGGTGGTGATCGGCGGCGGGGTCGCCGCCGCCGGCGCCCCGCTGTTCGACCCGCTCGCCCGCCACCTCGACCGGTACGCCGCGCTGCCCTACGTCCGGGGGCTCGACGTCCGCCGCGCCGAACTCGGCACCGACGCGGGCCTGATCGGCGCGGCGGCGCTCTGCCGACCGGCGCCGGCGGGGCGTCAGGCACCCCCGGGCCCGCTGTAGCCGCCCCGTCGGCCCCCTCAGGAGAGGCCCCGCATGCCCACACCCGCCCGTCCCCCGTTCGCCCCGCTCCTCAACCCCGTCCGCGGCTACGCGTGGGGGTCCATCACCGCCATCCCCGCGCTCACCGGCGCCCCGCCCACCGGCGAACCGCAGGCCGAGCTCTGGATGGGTGCCCACCCGTCCGCGCCCTCGCTGCGGGACGACGGCGCGGACGCGGGCCCCCGCCCGCTCGACCGGCTGATCGCCGAGGACCCGGACGGCGAGCTCGGGCCGGACACCGTGAAGCGGTTCGGGCCGCGACTCCCCTTCCTGTTCAAGGTGCTGGCCGCCGACCGGGCGCTCTCGCTCCAGGTGCACCCGACCCGGGCGCAGGCCGAGGCCGGCTTCGCCGCCGAGGAGGCCCGCGGCATCCCCCGGGACGCCCCGCGGCGGATCTTCCGGGACCGCGGTCACAAGCCCGAACTGATCTGCGCCCTCGGCGACTTCGAGGCACTCTGCGGGTTCCGACCGGCGCCCGCCACGGCCGGGCTGCTGGACGCGCTGGCCGTCCCGCTGCTCACCCCCTGGGTCACCGCACTGCGCCACCGGCCGGCCGAGGAAGTGCTGCCCGCGATGCTGCGGCACGTCCTGGAGGACGTCCGCCCCGGGCCGGCCGAGCTCGCCGCCGTGGGCGCGGCACTGCGGCGGGTCGCCGCCGGCGGCGGACCGTACGCCGCCGCCTGCGCCGCCTACGCGCGGGCGGCCCGGGACTACCCCGGTGACCCGGGCCTGGTCGCCGCGCTGCTGCTGAACCACGTCCGGCTCGGGGCGGGCCAGGCCCTGGCGCTGGACGCCGGGGTGCCGCATGCCTATCTGCACGGTCTGGGAGTCGAGTTGATGGCCAACTCGGACAACGTGCTGCGCTGCGGCCTCACCGCCAAGCACATCGACGTGGACGGGCTGCTGGCGGTGACCTCGTTCCGGACCGGTGAGCCCCCCGTGCTCACCGCCTCCCCTGCCGCCGGGCCCCCCGCGAACGGCGCACCGGCCCGTGGGGGGATCGAGGAGGTGTTCCCGTCACCGGCCGAGGAGTTCCGGCTCTCCCGGCTGCGGCCCACCGCCGCCCCCACCGGGATCGACCTGACCGCGCCGCAGATCCTGCTCTGTACGGCCGGGCGGGCCCGGCTGCGGAGCGCCGCGGGCCACACCCTCGACCTGCGGCCGGGCGGATCGGCCTACCTGCGGCCGACCGGCGACCCGGTCCTCCTGACGGGCGCCGGCGCGGAGCTGTTCCGCGCCACGACCGGCTGAGCGGCGCGGGCGACCCACCGGACGGTCCACGGGATGACCCACCGGACGACCCACCGGGTGAGCACCGGGCGGCTCCCCCGGCCGCTTCCGGCCGCCGCCTCGTCGGGGTGTCGGGAGCGCGGCAGCCGGTCGGCGTCCCGGTCGGGTCTCCGCAGTCGGCGGCGCCATTGCCGCCGCTGCCCACCCCACCGCCGCCGTCCTCGCCGCAGCCGCCCACCGGTCCTGCCCGCGCTGCGGGTCATGCTCGTCCTACGGCCCAGTGGGCCCTGTCCCGGACGCGTCCGTGGTCCCGGACGCCCCGAATGTGCTGGATGTGCTGGCTGTGCTGGATGCCGGCAGCGTCATCGGTGCCGGCATCGCCGCCGTCAGCGCGCCGAGGCGCGACAGCGTCGGCGGGCGCGGAGCGCCGAGCCGGGCAGCGGGCTGCGCGATGCCGACACCGGCACCCGCTGTGACGGCGCCGAGGCCGTCGCCTCGACCGCCTCGCCCGGGACGAACGCCGAGAGAAATCGGCGCTCGGACTGGCTGAGTTTACGGGAACGGCCCGATTCGCGGTCCCGGGCGACCACCACCGTGCGCGCCCGCATATAGGTGAGCGGATCGCGGCAGACATTCACCACCACATGCGCGGAACTCCGGCCCAGCCGCTCCACGGTCAGCCGTACCAGCAATGGCTCCGGCTGGTGGTGCAACTGTTCCAGGTAATCGATCTCGTGCCGTGCGATCAGGAATCCGGACGGAAAGAGGGATTCCCGGACGGCGACCTTGTGGTGGCAGAAGAGGTCGTAAATCCCCTCCTGGACGTAGGAGACCAGCCGGGCGTTGTTGATGTGCCCGTTCTCGTCCACGTCGCTCCACCGGGTGGGGCAGGTCAGGACGTGCGCGTTGGAGTGCGGCGCGCTCACGGCTTCTTCAGCCCGGCATCGCCCTGGCCGCCCGCTCCGGCGGGCAGCAGCGCCCGCCGCAACCGGGCGTAGTAAACGGCGTGTTCGGACGCCATCCGGGCCGCCGTCCACCCCTCCTCGGCGGCCTCGGCGGCAGCCTGGACGACCAGGCTGTCCAGCACCCCGTCGACGGCCCGGCAGAGGTCGGCGACCGCCGCCAGGCGCTCGGGGACGTCGGAGCCGCCGGCCCCGCCCCGGGCCGGGAAGGCCGCGAGGGAGTCCACGGCGAGCCGCAGCTCGTCCACGGCGACCGGCCGGATTTCCGAAATGCTATTACCCATGAGTTTCTCCCGAATTAGCTGAGGCATTCGTCGGATGCGTTCGAACGGACCGGTGCGGCACACACGCAAGCGAGGTACCCCCCGGTGCACTGGACGCTATCCCAGGCTGGGCACCGCATACGAGGTTTGGGCGGCCGCAGGGGAAACTGCCCACCATTGGAGTAGTTTGCCGGGGCATAAAATCTGCCGCATCAGCCGAATGCCACCCCGGGCCGTCACCCTGAGCGACCGTCACCCGCTCCAACTGGCCCACCAGCGCGCCTTGTACAACTGCGTACCGCGCAGGGTCCGGGCACCGTCCGGACCGTGGAGTGCCAGGACGGAGGTGCACCAGGAGCAGGCCCCCGCATGGTCGGGGGCGGCGGTGAGCAGCCGCCCGGTGCCGGGTTCGTCGCCGACGCTCTTGATGTCACGCTCCGCGGCCTCGTCGGCGAACCGCACCCGGGTGAAGCGCCCGCCGGCCGGGTCGAACTGCCACAGGTGCTCGGCGGTGCTCACCCAGAACCGGCCCGGCGCGGCGAGCACCGGCGCGAGGTCGTGCCCGCCCGGCTCCGGCAGCGGGATGCTCCGGGCGGCCGTGAGCACGGGCGCGGCCGGTGTGCCGCCCACCCGGAGCGCGGTGAGTTCGTCGTCCCCCACCGCCCAGAGCAGCCGGGTGCGCCCGTCCCACTGGACGCCGTGCGCGCCCTTGAGCGGGTAGACCGCGTGGACGGCGCTGCGCGGCCCCCGCGAGGCGGCGTAGAGCCGGACCCACCCGCCCGCGCTGGCCGCGACGGCGACGTTGCCGTCCGGCAGCAGCTCCACGCTGTGCGGGTTGGCGCCGCCGGTGTCGGCGGCCCAGTAGGTGCCGCCGGTCGCGGTGTCGACCACCGCCACCAGCCCGCCGCTGGCGGTGGTCAGCAGGTAGCGACGGCCGCCGCGCACCCGGCTCTTCGCCTCGTCCGGCATCGACCAGCTGTGCGCCGGGGTGAGATCGGCGAGGTCCGCCGCGCGGTCCGCGCTCCAGGACCACACCACCGGCAGCCGGCCAGGCCCCCGATAGGCCATCAGCTCCTCGGCGCTCTGCAGCAGGAGCACGCTGCGCGATCCCTGATCCACCACCACGACCGCCCAGCCCGGCCGCACGGGCAGGGCCGAGGCCGTCGGCGCACCGAGCCCCAGTGACACGGCCAGCCCTACCAGTCCCACTCGCCACCTGCGCACCCGCACCGTCCCTCCGCCGCCTCGACCCCGGGACCACCGTGCGTCGTGGCGACCGCCGCTGCCACCGCGGCACGCCCGAACGGCCGCCGGGAGCACGGCCGCTCGGTCGCCCCTCGGTCAGTGCCGTCCGGAGATGGCGTCCGCCAGCCGGGCGAGCGGTGAGCCGGTGGCCCGACCGGTGGACTCCTGGCGGTCGGCGGCGTGGTACGCGGCGTAGAGGGCGTGCACGCCGAGCCAGCGCAGCGGCTCCGGCTCCCAGCGGCGCACCCGGTGGCCGACCCAGGGCAGCCGGGTGAGCTCGGTGTCACGGCCGAGGACGAGGTCGCGCAGGGTGCGGCCGGCCAGGTTGGCGGTGGTGACCCCGCTGCCCACGTACCCGCCGGCCCAGCCGAGCCCGGAGGCGCGGTCGAGGTCCACGGTGGCGCACCAGTCGCGGGGGACGCCGAGCACCCCCGCCCAGGCGTGGTCGATCCGGGCTCCGGCGGCGGCCGGGAAGAAGCTGTCGAGAATCTCGCGCAGCTGCCGGACGGTGGCCGGCTGGGTGGTCCCGTCCGCGTCGGTGCGCGAGCCGTACCGGTAGGGGACGCCGCGCCCGCCGAGCGCGATCCGGTCGTCCGCGGTGCGCTGCGCGTACATGTAGGCATGGGCGAAGTCGCCGAGGACTTCGCGGCCGGCCCAGCCGGTCCGGGCCCAGAAGGACTCCGGCAGCGGTTCGGTGGCGATCATCGCGGAGTTCATCGGCAGCCAGGTCCGCCGCTCGCCCCGGAGCCCGGCGGTGAACCCCTCGGTGGCGCGCAGCACGTGGTCGGCGGTGACCGTGCCGTGCGGGGTGACGGCGCGGGCCCGGCGGCCGGCGCCGCCCGGCTCGACGGCGGTGACCGGCGTCCGCTCGTGGACGCGGACGCCCAGACCCGCCACCACCTCGGCGAGCCCGCGGGCCAGCTTGGCGGGCTGGACGCGCGCGCCGTAGGGCGTCCAGGTGCCGCCGAGGGTGCCGGCGATCCGGATGCGCTCACCGGTCTCGGCCGCCGTCAGCAGCCGGACGCGGTCCGCACCGAAGGAGCGCTCGGCCGTCGCGAAGGCCTGCAACCGGGCCAGCTGGGCCGGGGTCCGGGCGACCTCCAGGACGCCGCCCCGGACGAGGTCCGCCTCGATGCGCTCGGCGGCGACGGTGTCGGCCACCTCGCCGACCGCCTCGTCCATCACCCGCTGCATCGCGGCGGCCGGCCCGGCCCCGTACCGGCGGGCGAAGGCCGACCGGCCGGCGAACCCGTTGTAGAGCCACCCGCCGTTGCGCCCCGAGGCGCCGTAACCGCAGAACCGGCGCTCCAGCACGGTGATCCGCAGTCCGGGGTCGGCCTTCTTGAGGTAGTAGGCGGTCCAGAGCCCGGTGTACCCGCCACCGACGATGCACACGTCCGCGTCGGCGTCGCCCGGCAGCGCGGGCCGGGGCTCGGGCAGTCCGGTCTGCGCGTACCAGAAGGAGACGCGGCCGTTGACGGCCGGGGATTCGTCGCCGGAGCGGTCCACGGGAACCTGCCTTCGCTCGGTGGTCTCCCCGGACGCTATGCCGCGGCGGTGCACCGCGACCACCGACACGGTGGCAGGATCCGCGCACCCCGCCCTGCACACTGTCAGAGCCTCCGCCGCCGGCCCGGTCGACAACTCTGGTTACCTCGCGGCATTTCGGCAACTATAGTTACCACCATGTCGACACCCGAGATCACCGCCCCGGAGCGGGCGGCACTCGCACGGATCCTCCAGGGCGCCCTCGGCCCGCCCGCCCCGGCCGCGCACGCCGGGCGCCACCGTTGCGCAGTGGACGCCGTCGAGGTGGCCCTGGCCGTCCTCGACAGCCGCAGCGGAGCGTCGCCGCGAAGTGGCGGCCGCCCGCACCCGGACCGGTCGGCAGGGCGCCGACCGGTCCGGCCCGCGGCGGGTCAGCGCGAAGCGCCCGCTCCCGCGCCGATCGTCGAGCCCTCGATGGGCGCCGACAGCGGGATCGTCTCCCCGGCGAAACCGGCCTTGACGAACTGCCAGGTGAGCCCGTTGATCACGCCCTGGCCCAGTGGCGCGAACCTGGCGAAGGCCGGCTGGCTCAGGTCGAGGTGCGTGGAGTCGCAGGACGGACACTTGTCCCGGACCGGGACGGTGACCGTCTTGCCCTGATAGGTCACCTTGACCGAGATGCCCTTGCACAGCGGGTCGTTGTTCGGATTCGCCGAAGTCCACCAGGTGTGCGAGACCGCCACCAGCATCTGGTTGGACGCGTTGATCTGGGTGCCGCAGGCGCCGTAGCCGGCGTCGTTGTAGTAGGTCGCCTTGCCGGTCATCGGCTTGTTGATCGGGATCGCGGCACTGGCCGAACCCGCGGTCAGGGCGATCAGTGCGGCGGCGGCGAGCGGAGCGCCGGCCAGGATCCTGAGGTTCTTGACGACTCGCATGGTTCCCTCCGATTGTCGGTGCGGACGGCATGACCGAGTACGGGCGGGCCGGCGGACCTGCGGAGGCTCCCGAGCAGGCCGAATCGGCTTGCAGTGCAGTGGAGTTCGGGCACGTCCGACCTACCCAGGGAAGGACCGTATGCCGGACGCCGAAGGGAGGTCCATACCTTTGATGTGTTGTCATGAACACAAAGCAGGAAGCTTTACGAAAGCGGCCGAAGGCGGGACGATACGTGACCGCAGAGCGGACGACGCGTTGTCAGTTCACGCGTCCCACTCTCCGGAGGCCCCCTTGCGCATCCCGTCCCGCACGCCGTCCCGCACCCCGCTCCGCCCCGCGTCCCGCGTTCCGCTCCGCAGCGCCGCCCTCGGCGCCGCCCTGCTGGGCGCGGCCGTCCTGACCGGTGCCACCGCGACCCCGGCGGCGGCCGTGCCCCGGGAGGTGAACCAGGGCTACGTCATCCCGGTCGGCGGCATCACCGACCTCGGCGCGCTGCCCGTCCTCGGCAGCCTCGGGATGGACTTCGCCCGCCTGCTCGGGCAGTCCTGAGCCACCCGCTCAGCACCGGGCGGCCGGCCCCGGCACCGGCCGCCCGACACTCCCGCGCTCCCGCCCCCGCGCCCTCAGGCCCGGCCGCGCACCCCCGGGGCGGCCAGCTCGAACAGCCGCCCGGAGAGCGGGTGTTCCCCGCTCCGGGCGGTGGTGACGAACAGCGTGCCCAGCCCCGGCCCGCCGAAGGCACAGCTGGTCGTCCGCGGTGCCGGGACCTCCACGGTGTCGAGCAGCCTCCCCTCCGGCGAGAGGCAGTGCACCGCCCCGCCGTCCCAGAACGCCACCCAGAGGTTCCCGGCCTCGTCCAGGGTCATGCCGTCGGGCATCCCCGGCAGGTGGGAGACGTCCAGCGAACGGATCCGGCGGCCGACCGGGCCGTGCTCGGGGTACTCGTAGAACCCGATCCGCCGGGTCGGGGTGTCGATGTGCCAGAGCCGGTCCGGCTCGGGCCAGGCCAGGCCGTTGGGGATGGCCAGGCCGTCCAGGATCGGCCGCACCGAGCCGTCGGACTCCAGCCGGTACAGCGGCCCCGGCTGCTGCGGCCCGGTGCGCTGCATGGTGCCCGCGACCGGCCGGCCGTACGGGTCCCGCTTCCCGTCGTTCATCCGGCGGTCCGGCCGGTCGGCCTCGACGGCCGCGAGCAGCTCCGTCCGGCCGGTCGCGGTGTCCAGCGACTCGAACCCGCGCTCGGTCGCGAGGACCGGACTGCCCTCCGTGGCCGGCATCAACGTGCCCGGGGTGACGTCCAGTTCGAGCACCGTGAGCCGGCCGCTCGGACGGTGGAGGGTGAGGACCTCGCGGTCCGGGATGCCGATCCAGTGGATCGACTGGGCGGCCGCATCCCAGACCGGGCCTTCACCCAGGGTGAGGCAGGGGGTGTCGGCGACGGGTTCGGCACGCATGGGCATCTCCTCGGACTGGACGGCGGGCTCGACGCGACGGGCTTCCGGAAGCATCGCACCCGCCGACCGGATCGGCGGGTGCCGGGGTGGGACGGATTCACCGGACGAGCCACACACCGCGGTCGAACAGTGTGACGATCCGATTCCGGAAAGTGACGATCGGGATCGGGTCAGCCCCCGGCGATCACCTCCCCGGCGCCGCCGCGCACCGCCACCCTGGTCTCGGCACTCTCGCGTGCCGCACCTACAGGGGAGAGCGGTTGAGGGGCACCGCCGGCCGAGTGGACCTACTCCGCACCGAGGTCGAGAACGGCTTCACCGAACTGCGCGGCACCGGTGACGCCCTGCGCACCGAACTGCTCGACGCCATCGTCGACGGCCTGCGCGACCACCGCGACGAGATCGTCACCGCGCTCACCAGGGAGCGGCAGTCCGCCGAACAGGCCGACCGCGACACCCGGCGGCTGCAGCGCCGGCTCACCGAGGCGCGCGAGGAACTGCACCGCCTCCAGCTCCGGGCCGCCGAGACCGCCCACCCCCGACCCGAACCCGTCGACCCGCCGGATCCCACCTACCTCCCCGTGAAGGAGACGCCCGTGCCCGAGACCGCCCACGCCGAGGAGAGCAGCAGCCCGTCCCCCGGCATCACCGCCGAACAGGCGCAGCAACTCATCGACCTGCTCGCCCGGCTCACCCCCGCCGAGGCGGCCGCACCTGCCCCGGACCGGCCCGCCGCCGACGCGCCGCCCGTCGACGCGGGCGGCGTCGCCGACCTCATCCCCGCCACCCTCGCCTGGCCCGCCCACGTGGCCACCCTGCTGAAGGCCGCCGCCGTCAACACCGTGGCGATCGCCTGCAACCCGCACACCTGGGAGTTCCTCGGCAAGCGGGTGGAGGGCGCCGAACACTTCGACCAGCAGGAGGCCGCCCACCGCCCCCGCGGCGCCTTCCAGGAGGACGAGGCCGACACCATCCTCTCCGGACGCAGCGTCATCGCCCTCCTCAACGCCCTGCGCACCACCGTCTACGCGGGCACCGGCCAGGACGTCGAGACCTGGGCCCTCGCCGTCACCTGCTACGAGCGCATCGCCGAAGTCGTCAACTCCACCCGCCCGGCCCGCGACGAACACGAGTCCACCCGCCCCCGCATCGTCCTGGACGACCTCACCGCGAAGACCCCCGCCTGACCCCGCCCCCACCGGACGGCGGCACCAGGCACGGCGTTGTGACACTGAGCGCCGGTCGGGCACCCCCGGTGCTGAACACCGTGGCGACGTACCGGCTCTCGGGGTGGCGGGCCGTAACGGTGGAGTTCGGCGGCACGGTCGACGTCTCGCGATAGCCGGAGACCGTCAGCTCTCCCCCCGGAGTCAACGTCAGATGAGCGTGGGCCGCCGATTGGTGGGCGAGCCACGCGTGCGCTACGTGTCGGTAAGAATACTCATTCGATACGCTCGTCTCGCCTCGTTCGGCCGATCCGCTGGATTCCCACACCGGAGTGGGAAGTCGGACCGGCCGACTTCCCACTCATCCGGTGGTCCGTGTCGGGGGCTACATCGGGGTGGCGAGGGGGACGGTGATCTGCTTCAGCCAGGTGTGGGTGGCGAAGTCGCGGGCCTTGAGGACGACGCGGTCGTTGTGGACCTCCACCTGGAGGCCCTGGTTGAAGGTGCCGGGCACGGCCGACTCGCCGCCCTGGCCGTTGTCGGTGTAACCGGTCTGCACGGCGCCGGTGTTGACCACCGAGAAGCCGTCGAGGTTGGCGGTGCCCGGGACGACGCGGCGGACGTACCAGTCGGAGAGGCCGAGGTCCCAGTGGGTGTGGCCGCAGAAGACGAAGACGTCGCGGTGGCGGCCGAGCAGGCCGAGCAGGCGGTCCGCCTGGAGGTAGTCGTGCAGGTAGAGGTTGTTCCGGCTGCCGGAGACGGTGTTCGGCAGCGGGTGGTGGGTGATCACCATGACCGGCCGGCGGCGCTGCGCCCAGTGGGTGAGCCGCTGTTCGAGCCAGGTGAACTGGGTGTCGCTGAGCCACACTTCGTCCCAGAGCTTCGGGTCGTGGAAGTGCATGTAGCGCTCGGTGCCCAGGGTCAGCACCGGGATGCCGCCGAAGACGTGCTCGGAGAAGACGGTGCTGCGGCCGGCGAAGGTGTAGAAGCTGCGGAACAGCGAGTCCTCGGTGGCGCCGTTGGGCCAGGCGGCCTGGTCCAGGGTGGCCGGGTCGCGCCACTTCGGCACGTAGAACTCGTGGTTGCCGATCGCCCAGGCGACCGTCGCCGGGTGGCTCGTCCTGGCGAACTCGGACCGGACGGCGGCGTATTCGGCGTCGTAGCCGCGCGGGGTGATGTCACCGGCGACGGCGAGACCGGAGGAGGCGGGATTGGTGGACCTCATGTCACGCAGCGCCACACCGAGGTCGCCGAGGTCGCCCTGGATGTCGCTGATGACGTTGAAGGTGGTGACGGGGCCACCGGCGGAGGGCCGCGCGGCGGCCGGGGTCGCGGTGACCGCGGTGGCGGTCACCGCGGTCACGGCTCCGGCGGCGGCGGTGCTGAGCAGGGTCCTGCGGTCCACGGGTACGTCCTTCCGGGGGGGAGGGCGGCGCCGTGCCGGACGGACCGGCGCGGCGCCGCCTGTGGGGATCAGACCCGTTATCTCTAAGTGATCACGCTGAACGGACCGGCGGAGACGGTGTGTATACCGCGTGAACGGCTCCCCAAGCGCCGCACCCCGGCGTGGGTCCGGGCCCGGGCCCGGACCCACGGGGCGTCAGCTCAGGGCTGCCGCCAGGAGAGCGGCCGCCTTGGCGACCAGCGGCTCGTCCGCCGCCGCGTCGGCGTCGCGCTGGGTGGACAGGACGGCCAGGACGACGGGCGTGCGGTCCGGTGTCCAGGCGATGCCGACGTCGTTGGTGGTGCCGTACTCGCCGGTGCCGGTCTTGTCCGCGAGGGTCCAGTCCTTGGGGAGTCCGGCGCGGAAGCGGGCGGTGCTGGTGGTGTTGGCGAGCAGCCAGTCGGTCAACTGCCGCCGGTCCCGCGGCGCCAGCGCGTCCCCGAGGACCAGCTTCTGGTTGGTCCGGCCGATGGCGGCCGGGGTGGTGGTGTCCGTCGTGCGCTCCGGTTCGGCGGAGTTCAGCGCGGGCTCCCACCGGTCGAGCCGCGTCACCCGGTCGCCGATGGACCGGCAGAAGCGGGTGATCGCCGTCGGACCGCCGAGCTCACGGAGCAGCAGGTTGTCGGCGGCGTTGTCGCTGTAGTCGATGGCCGCGGCGCACAGCTCGGCCACGGTCATGCCGTTGGCGAGATGCTCGGGCGTGCCCGTGATCGGGGCGTAGCCCGAGTCCTTGACGTCCTGCTCGGTGTACCGGATCCGCTTGGCGAGGTACTCGCCGCCCCGGTCGAGGTCCCGCAGGACGGCCGCGGCGGTGATCGTCTTGTGCGCGGAACAGATGGGGAAGCGCTCGTCGGCGCGGTACGTCACGGTCCGGCCCGTGACGGTGTTGCGCCCGAACACCCCGAGCCGGGCGCCGTGCTCCCGTTCCAGGTCGGCCAGGGCCCGGCCCACCGCGTCCCCACCCGCCGGAGCGAGGCCCGCCGCATGGGCCGACCCGCCCGCCGACACACCGGCGGCGAGTACCGCCCCGGCACCGAAGGCCAGCACCGCGCGACGCCCGGGGCGCCCTGCGAAGGTCTCCACGATCGCATTCTCCTCTTGTTCGGCAACGATCCTTCGGAACTCAGGACGCCCCGGCAGCCCCACCGGTTCACCCGCTTCCCAACGGATCGTCCGACGAACGGCCCCGGCCCGCCTTCACGGGGCCCGCCGGGCTCAGAAGCCGGTCGTGTCCACTACCAGCCCCAACGGCGCGGGCAGGTGCAGCGGGGTACCGAACGGATGGAGCCCTTCCACCCGGGTGTAGCCGACCCGGCTGCGAGAACAGCGTGCGGGTGCGTTCCTGACGGTCGACCAGGAGGTAGAGCGGGGCCCCGAACTGCGAGTGACGACGCCGCTTGGCGGTCCGGTCGGTCTCACCGTTCGACGGCGACGTCACTTCGACGACCAGCACGGTCTGATCCGGCAGGAGCGCGCCCTCCGTCTTCGCCAGTTCGGCGGGTACGACCGCGAGGTCCGGTACGTAGAAGTTCTGCGTCCCGGGCAGGTCGAGGTTCCCGGAACCGGCGCGGAGGCCGAGTTCGCGCATCCGGGGCCCGATCTGCTCGCGGATCAGGTCGACGGCGGTCTCGTGGGCCCAGGACGGTGACAGCGGGGTGATGACTCCCTCGACGATCTCGACGCGCTCACCCGCGATGTGCTGGATCGCGTACTTCAGGGCCTGCTCCGGATTCGGCACCCGGCTGTAGTCACCCGGACCGGCATGCGCGGTGCGCACGTGCTGCTCTCCTGTTCGGATCTCAATCCCCTACGGAACGGTGACAGTTAGTCGCTTCCTCGATGGCCAGGCCGACACGGCCGAAGCACTGAGCGAGCCCCGGTCCGCAGAGGCACCGGAGGAGCCGAGGCACTCAGTAACGTTACTGGGCGACACCGCCCGGCGTCGGCGGCGCTCCCGGGACCAGACGGCCCCCAGGGCCCGGAGGCGGTGTTCGACCGTGGTCGGCCGACCCTCCTCCCGGGCGGGTCGGCCGGGTTAAGCTCACCGTCGTACGCATGCCACACATTCAGGGGGGACCTGTGATCGGCGAACTGCTTCCCGCGGCGGTCGTGGTGGAGACGGCCTACGACGACCCGCCGCAGGCGCGGCTGGAGCCGGCGGAGGAGGCGGTCGTCGCCCGGGCCGTCGAGACCCGGCGGCGGGAGTTCACCACCGTCCGGTACTGCGCCCGCCTCGCGCTCGGGCGGCTCGGCGTCCCGTACCGGCCGCTGGTACCCGGCCTGCGTGGCGCGCCGAGCTGGCCCGACGGGGTGGTCGGGAGCCTCACGCACTGCGCCGGTTTCCGGGGCGCGGCCGTCGCCCGGGCGGGCGAGGTCGTCTCGATCGGTATCGACGCCGAGCCGGCCGAGGCGCTGCCGGAGGGGGTGCTCGACGCCATCGCGCTGCCCGGCGAGCAGGAGCGGAACGGCAAGCTGCTCGCGGACCACCCGGGGCTGCCCTGGGACCGGCTGCTGTTCAGCGCCAAGGAGGCCGTCTACAAGGCGTGGTTCCCGCTGACCGGCGTCTTCCTGGAGTTCTCGGAGGCCGACATCACGCTGCGTCCGGACGGCACCTTCCACGCCGTCCTGCTGGTTCCGGGCCCGGTGGTGGACGGACACCGCCTGGGGGGCTTCGACGGGCGGTGGGTCGTCCGGGACGGGCTGCTCGCCACCGCGATCACCGTCCTGCCGGGGGCACGCGGCTGACCGGGGCACGCGGGTCGTTCCGTGGCGGCCCGGGCCGTCGGGGCCTGGGCCGGTTCCGGGACTACTCGGACGGGTGGGGCCGGATCGGCCGCCTGACCTGCCGGCGGCCGGCCCGGCTCAGAGTTTGAACAGCTTGTCGTAGGGCTGCACGACTCGCACCTGGTGCGAGCCGAAGTCGACCAGGACCGCGCCCTGGCCGGCGGTCTCGGTGCTGATGATGCGGCCCAGACCGTACTGGTCGTGGGTCACGCGGTCACCGGCCTCGAACTGCTTGAGGGGCGGTGGGACCTCGCTTCGGAAGGGACTGGTGGGCAGGTGGCGTCTCGGCGCAGGTGATTTCGTCATCCCTGGAAGTATGCGCCCAGTTCGCCGTCCCCGGCCGCACCGGGGCGCCGAATTCCGGGATCCGCCCGGGCCGCCGACCGTCCGGCGCCGGCCCGCCGCGAGGGTGGCCGAGCGAGCGCGGCGGCCCGCCGGGGCACCCCGTTCCGGCGCCGTTCCCCCCGCGTTCCGGCCCCGTTCCTGCACTGTTCCCGGTTGCCCCCGGCCGCCGGCCGGCTCCGCACCGGGCACCGCCGGCGGTGGCCGCCACGCCCCGTGAGGCTTCCCGTACGGGGTGGGAGAGTTCGGACGGTCGCTTGACAAAGCCGGATCCGGCCGCGGCAGCACGGGACTGGGCGCCCGGGCGAGTCGCCCCCGGTGGCTGGGAACGCGGGGGCGCCCCGGACCGGGGCGCGGCTCAGGCCAGGGCGTCGCAGAGGCGGACGAAGGTGCGCCCCTGCGCCAGCAGCGCCGGCAGGGCCGCCGCGAAGCCCGGCGCCGTCCCGCCTCCCGGGTGGTTCATATGGGCGATCACGATCGCCCCGGGCGGCGCGGCCGCCACCTCGCTGCGGACCTGGGCGGCGCTGAAGGTGGCGCCGCCGTCGCCGTTGACGGTGAAGCCGGCCACGCGTTCGCCCAACCCGGTGACGATCCGGGTGGCGACGTCGTCGTAGTGGGCGGTGCCGGAGCGGAAGAACCGCGGCGGCCGGCCGAGCAGGGCGGTCAGCTTCGCCGCGTTGCCCGCGATCTCGTCGTACGCCTCGCCCACGTCCCGGGTGCCCGCGATCCCGTACGCGGAGCGGCCGGCGACCGAGAGCGGCCGATGCGCCGTCCCGTGGTTGGCGATCTCGAACAGCGGGTCACCGGCCAGGGCCTCGAACTCGGCGGGGTTGGCGTCGATCCAGCGGGCGTTGAGGAAGAGCGTCGCGGGGACGCCGTTGGCCCGGAGGAGGTCGATCAGGTCCGCGTCGTAGCCGGAGCCGCCGGGGCCTCCGCAGGCGTCGAAGGTGAGCGCGGTGGTCCGTGCCCCGTCCGGCAGCCCGGTGATCACCCCGGACACCTCCAGGCCCCACTCCTCGGGCACGGCGTCCCCGTAGCGGGCCACCACCTCGGCGCGCCCGACGGCGGGCGCGGGCAGCGGCGGCTCCGGCACGGCGGGCGGCCCGGCGGCGGGGGCCGGGGCTTCAGCGGGGGACGAAGCGGTGGCCGAGGCACTGGGCGAGACAGTGGGCGAGGTGATGGCCGGCGCGGCGGAGGCGGTGGCCGCCGCCACGGGCTGCGCCGTGGGCTGCGTCGCCGGTCCGGCCACCGCCCCGGCGAGGGGCCGGCAACCCGCCAGCGCGCCGCCCGCCGCCAGCACCAGGACCGTCCGACGACTCAGCCCCATGCGCCCATTCCTCCACACTCCGTCATAACGTCAGATGAACCGCCTGTCTGTTTCTATGAATACCGATCGGCTGACACCCGCAACTCCAGGCCCAGGTCGGCCCGCCGCTCCCCCGGCCGCGCGCGAACCCCCGGCGGCGGGTCCGGACGCGGGTCCGGACGCGGCTCAGGAGAAGGAAGTCGGCCGGTCCGACGTCCTACTCCGGACAGCCCAGCAGCCCCGGCCGACGGTCCGGCCGGGCCCGCCGACCGAGGAGCCCCCGTGCCCGAACCCCACCCCACCGACCCCCGGCCCGGTGATCCACGCCCCACCGGCCCGCACCCCACCGGCCCGCACCCCGCTGATCCACGCCCCACCGAGGCCGTCCGAACCGTCCTGTCCGGGCTCGCCCTCGGGGAGTCGCCCCGCTGGCACGACGGCCGGCTCTGGCTCTGCGACTGGGGCGCCCAGGAGCTGATCACGGTCGGGCCCGACGGCCGGGCCGCCGTCGCCGCCACCGTGCCCTCGTTCCCGTTCTGCATCGACTGGCTGCCCGGGCCGGACGGCCGCCTGCTGGTCGTCGCCGGCGGTGACGGGCGCCTGCTGCGCCAGGAGGCGGACGGCGCCCTGGCCCCCTGCGCGGACCTGCGCCCGCTCTCCGACCGGCCGTGGAACGAGGTGGCCGTGGACGGGCGCGGCAACGCCTACGTCAACGGCATCGGGTTCGACCTGATGGGCGGCGAGGCGCCCGCGCCGGGCCTGATCGCCCTGGTGGCCCCGGACGGCGAGGTCCGCCGGGTGGCCGACGGCCTGGCGTTCCCCAACGGCATGGCCGTCACCCCCGACGGCTCGACGCTCCTCGTCGCCGAGTCCTACGCCGCCCGGCTGACCGCCTTCACCATCGGGCCCGGCGGCGACCTGACCGACCGCCGGGTCTGGGCCGAGGTGCCGGGCTCGGCACCGGACGGGATCTGCCTGGACGCCGAGGGCGCGGTCTGGTTCGCCGACGTCCCCGGCCGCTGCTGCGTCCGGGTCCGCGAGGGCGGCGAGGTGCTCCGGCGGATCGAGCTCGACCGCGGCTGCTTCTCCTGCGCCCTCGGCGGCCCGGACGGCCGGACCCTCTTCCTGACCGCCGCCGAGTGGCCGCCCCCGCCGGGCGCCCGCACGGGCCGGCTCCTGGCCGTCGACGTGGACGTCCCGGCCCACCGGCGGTGAGCCGTCCCACCGTCAGTGAGCCGTCCCGGCCCGGGCCGCCGTGACGCGGCCCCGACGGCGGTGCCCGGTCCACCGGGCGCGCGTCCGACGTGCGCGCGTCCGACGTGCGCGCGTCCGACGTGCGCGCGTCCGGCGGCTCGCCGGTCAGGCCGGGACGGCGGGCCGGATTCCGTCGAGGATGGTCCGCGCGCCCCGGTCCACCAGGTCTCCGGCCAGGTCCGCGCCCAGCCGCTCGGGCTCGCTCGCGGGCCCGGTGACCGATCCGGTGACCTGGCGCCGCCCGTCGAGCGAGGTGACCTGGGCGAACAGGTGCAGCGTCCCGTCGGGCCGGGTCGTGGCGCAGGCGCCCACCGGCACGCTGCACCCGCCGTGCAGCTGCGCCAGCAGGGACCGCTCCGCGCGGACCTCACGGTCGACGGCGCGGTCCCCGACGGTCGACAGCACGTCCCGGACCGCCCGGTCGTCCACCCGGACCTGGATGCCCAGCGCGCCCTGGCCCGGGCTCGGGGGGAAGAGGTCGAGGGGCAGCGGTTCGCCGATCGCGTCCTGCCGGCCGAGCCGGTTCAGACCGGCGACGGCGAGGACCACGGCATCCAGCCTCATGGACCGCAGCTTCTCCAGCCGGGTCGGCACGTTGCCCCGGATCGGCACCGGGACGATGTCGGGGCGCACGGCGAGGAGCTGGGCGATGCGACGGGCCGCGCCCGTGCCCACCCGGGCCCCGTGCGGGAGCCCGGCCAGCGTCGATCCGCACAGCGCGTCGCGGACGTCCTCCCGGCCCGGCGGGGGCAGCAGCATCAGGCCCTCGGGATTCGCGGTCGGCAGGTCCTTCAGCGAGTGGACCACCACGTCCACGTCCCCGCGCAGGAGGGCGGCCTCCTGCGCGGTGCTGAACGCCGACCCGCCGCTGACGGCCGAGACGTTCGCCAGCAGCGACGTCCGGTCCCGGTCGCCGCCTTCGAGGATCACCCGCTGGGTGAAGGCGATCTCCGGGAACCGGCCGCGCAGCGGGGCCAGGAAGTCGCGCACCTGCGTCCGGGCCAGGGCGCTTGCACGGGAGCCGACCAGGTACGTGGGCACGGGAACCAACTCCTACGGTTGACTGCCTGTCAGTTCCATCGTAGGCGGGGCGGCCCGCTGCCTTTACAGACAGCGCGTCGGAAAGGGGCCGTACCCGGCGGGCCGGTCGCCCCGGCATACCGGCGTGCCCGCCGGCCGGCCTCCCGGGCACCTTCACCGAGCCGACCGACTGCGGCCCGGCCCGGCTCAC
The DNA here is from genome assembly GCF_055561235.1 of Kitasatospora sp. NPDC022856. Classification (NCBI taxonomy): domain Bacteria; kingdom Bacillati; phylum Actinomycetota; class Actinomycetes; order Kitasatosporales; family Streptomycetaceae; genus Kitasatospora; species Kitasatospora sp. NPDC022856. Next base: position 89,101 of record NZ_JBVHHE010000012.1, read on the forward strand.
CGGCGGTTCACCGGTGGGGGTAGGGGGCCGGGCGTGCCGGCCGGGTGTCCGCCCGCCGCCGGTGTCCGCCCCAGACCGGAGGCTCCGATGACCGACCGCGACGCCGACACCCCCACCGAGCCCGCCCGATCCGGCTCGCCCCGGGCCGGCTTGCCGCAGACCGACCCGGTCCCGGCCGGAGCACGGACCGAGCGCCCCGGGCCCGACCGGCGCGGCCTGCTCCGGACCGGGCTGGCCACTGGCGCCGTCACCGCCCTCGGCCTGGCCGCCGCCGCACCCGCCGGGGCAGCCCACGCGCTGCCCGACCGGACGATCACCCTGTCCGGCCATCTCCCCACCGGCGCCCCCGACTTCGTCCTCCTGCCGTTCGACGTCCCGGACGGCGTCCGGGAGATCGCCGTCTCCTACAGCTACGACCGGCCGACCGTCCCCACCGGGACCCCCGGCAACTCCTGCGACATCGGCCTCTTCGACGAGGGCGGCACCGAACTCGGCGGGCGCGGCTTCCGCGGCTGGTCGGGCGGGTTCCGCACCGAGTTCACCGTCGCCCGCGACCGGGCGACGCCCGGCTACCTGCCCGGTCCGATCCGCCCCGGTCGCTGGAACATCGTGCTCGGCCCCTACCAGGTGGCACCCCAGGGGCTCGACTACCGCGTCCAGGTGACGCTGCGGTTCGGCCCGCCCGGGCCGGAGTTCACCCCGTCCTACCCGCCGGAGCGGGCCCGTGGCCGGGGCCGCGCCTGGTACCGGGGCGACTCCCACCTGCACACCGTGCACTCCGACGGGCGCCGGCTCCCGGCGGAGGTGGCGGCGGGTGCCCGGGAGGCCGGGCTGGACTTCATCGTCTCCACCGACCACAACACCACCTCCGCGCACGGCGTCTGGGGGCCGCTGGCCGGGCCGGACCTGTTGATCGTGCTCGGCGAGGAGGTCACCACCCGCAACGGCCACTGGCTGGCGCTGGGCCTGGAGCCGGGCCGGTTCGTCGACTGGCGCTACCGGGCGCGCGACGGGGAGTTCCCGCGCTTCGCCCGGCAGGTCCGCCGCCAGGGCGGCCTGGTGGTGCCCGCGCACCCGTACTGCCCGTACGTCGCCTGCCAGTGGAAGTTCGGCTACCAGGACGCGGACGCGGTCGAGGTCTGGAACGGACCGTGGACGTACGACGACGAGTCGGCGGTGGACACCTGGGACGCACAGCTCGCGGTCGCGCTGCGCGAGGGGCGGCCCTGGCTGCCGGCCGTCGGCAACAGCGACGCGCACAGCGCCCCGCAGGTCATCGGCTCCCCGCACACCGTCGTCCGGGCCGAGGACCTCACCCGGGCGGCGATCCTCGACGGGCTCCGGGCCGGCCGCAGCTGGCTGGCCGAATCGGCCGGCGTCGGGCTCGACCTCACCGCCACCGGGCAGGGCCGCCAGGCGGGCATCGGCGAACAGCTGACCGTTCCGGCGGACGCGCCGGTGGACGTCCGGCTCGCGGTCTCCGGAGTGCCGGGCGGCACCGTCCGCCTCCTGACCGACGAGGGCCAGTTGCACCAGGAGTCGCTGCCCGCCGACGGCGCCGGCACGGTGGTCTGGCGCACCACCGCCTCGCTCGCCGCGTACGTCCGGGCGGAGGTGCGCCGGCCGAGGGCGGACGGGACGCCCGGCCGGGGCAACGCGATGGGGCCGGACCTCCCGTGGGGGCCGATGGCGGCGCTGACCAACCCGATCGTGCTGCGGACGCAGAAGCCTTCCGGGGACCGTTAGCGTCGGTCCGGCGATTCCCGGGACGATCGGTGGAAGGAGTCGTGGAGGTGCGGTGGGGGCGGCGGTCCGAGGACCGACGGGGGGAGGACTCGGAGCACCGGCGTGGACTAGGTTGATCTCCGACAGCAGTCGGTCGTGGGGACGAGGCGGCCGGCTGTCCGTAGCCGGGTCGGGCCGTCGTGCCAGGGGCCGGCCGCCGGTTCGTCTCCGGTCGGCCCGGTGCGCCGGCCGCCACCCCTCCCCCGGTTACCCCGTCCCCCCGGCCCGCGAAGGGATCAGCAGCTGTGAACCGTACGACCGTAGGTGGGCCGAAGCTCGGGGGCGGTCGGGGCGCCGGCGGCGTCGTCGTCCTCGCCGACCCGGCCGGGGCCGGGAGCGGCGCGGTCGCACCCCTGCTGGCCAACTCCCTGCACCCGAGCGTGCTCCTGCGGGCGGACGACTTCCGGCGGGCGATCCGGCAGGGGTTCGTCCCGTCGCACCTGCCGCAGGCGCACCGGCAGAACGAGACGGCCCTGGCGGCCGCGATCCAGGCCGCCTTCGCCTTCGCCACCGGCGGCTACCAGGTGGTGCTGGAGGCCACGGTCGCGCCGCCGGCGCTGGACGTGCTGCGTCGGGAGAGCCGGACGACCGGGGCGCCCCTGCACTACGTGGTCCTGCGGCCGTCCGGCGGCCCCGGGGAGTCGGACCCGCCGGACCGGCACGACGTCGATGTCGCGGCGGAGCCCAAGGCGACGGCCGGGACGGTGCTCGCCGGCCTGGGCCGGGGGGCCTTCCTGCTCGGCTGGTGAACCCGACGGAGGCCGCCCCCGGCACCCCGGTGGACGCGGCCCCGGCCGAACCTGACGACGCGCGGCCCTCGGCACCCCGATCCACCGGGTGCCGAGGGCCGCGCGTCGTCACCTGCCGTCGGTGGGAGCAGGCCCGCACGATCAGCCGGCAGCCGGCTCCGGGTCACGGCGGCGGGTGGAGACCAGCCCGAGCGCACCGCCGAGGAAGAGCAGGGCCCCGGTGGTGGTGAGCAGGACGTCGGTGCCGTCCGCACCGGTGGAGGCGAGCGAGCCGCCGCCCGGCGCGGCGGGCGCGGGAGCACCGCCGGCGGCCTGGGTCGGCGGGGGCGACCCCTCGGTGGCCGCGGTGGCCGGGCCGGACGCAGTGGTGGCCGTACCCGTCGGGGTCACGGGCGGCTTCGAGGTGGTGGTGGTCGCACCCGGGGTGGTGGGGGCGGTCGAGGCCGGCGTCGTGGGTACGCCCGTCGGCGCCGGTGTGACCGGGGCCGGACTAGGCGGGACGCAGGCCGTACGGGCGGGCGTCGGGGTGCCGTCGGACGGGCGGGCGGACGGCGAGGCCGACGGGCCGTCGGCCGGCGGGACCGCGTCGGCCGGGCGGGCGACGGTCGGGGTCGGCAGCGGCCAGGTGGTCCGGCCGGGGCCCGGGGGCAGCGTGGTGACGACCGCCGGGCTCGGGCAGGGGCCGTCCCCACCGGGCACCGAGTCCACGTGGTAGCCGGCCACGATCCGGGTGAAGTCGTACGCGGTCTGCTGGACGCCGCTGCACGTCGCGGTGGTGAAGGTGCCGCTCGCGCACGGGCGGTCGCGGTTGACCGCCCAGAAGCCGAACCGGGCCAGGTGGTGGGTGGCGGCGAAGTCGCGGACGGAGCGGAAGTCGGCCGGGGTGAGCTGCTCGCCCTGCTGGTCGGTGCGGCCGTTCATGGAGGAGAGGCCGGAGTGGCGCCAGGCCTTGTCGTCGTCCCAGCCGTAGGCGGCGGCGACGGCCCGCTGGAGGCCGCTGACGGCGGTGACGGTCGCGGCGGCCATGGTGCCGTCATGGTTGGTGAAGTCGAACGGCATGGCCGTCCAACCGTCCACCACCAGAGCGGCCTTGGCGGCGGTCCTGATCAGGTCGGCGCCGTCGGCGTCCGGGCCGGTCGGGTCGACCGGGAAGCTGACGTAGACGAGCAGTCCGGGGTTCTTGGCCTTCAGCGTCTTCAGCGCGTCGACGACCCGCTGCCGCACCGCGGGGGTGCTCAGCTCGGTCGACTCCAGGTCGATGTCCACGGCCTGGAGGCCGTACGCGTCGACCACCTTCTGGTAGGCGGCGGCCAGTTCGGCGGCGGTGGCGCAGCGTTCGCCGAGCTTGGCACCGTCCCAGCCGCCGAAGGAGACGAGGATCTCGCCGCCGGCGGCCCGGATCCGCTTGATCACCTTCTCGTCGGCGCCGCCCGTGAGGGCGCGGCTGCCGTCCCACTTCGGGTCGCAGCCACCGCCGGAGAGGACGAAGGAGAGGGCGAACTGCCGCAGCCCGGTGGCCTTCATGACGGCGACCGGGTCGGGGGCGTCGCCCCAACCGAGGTACTCGGAGACGGCGTTGAGGCCGACCGGGTCCGGGGCCTCGGCGGCGGGAGCCTGGTGCTGCATGAGGATGAGCGCGGCGCCGGCGACGAGGGCGGTGGAGGCCGCCGCCATCCGTCGTCGTCGGGTGAGCCGGTGTTTGGGCATCGGGACTCTCCTGGGCTGGGAGCGGACGGGCGGGCCGGCCCGGCGTCCGCCACGCGGCGCGCCCCGGCGGTAGCCCTCCCACAAGGGCACCGCCGGGGCGCCAGGGACCCGGATCCCGCCGGGCGCGGGAGCCGGGAGTTCCATGGCCGGAGCCGGACGCTGAACCTGGGCCGGTGGCCCGGGACACGCCGCGCGCCGTACACGGGGCGCGGCTCTCAGCAGTAGCTACGGACGGGCCACGCCTCCCGGTTCACGCTCTCCACACCGGATTGACCGTCAGAGACGCCGCACCAGGCCGGAGTTGGCACCCGCCGGAGGGCGGGTGAACCGGCGCCCGCACGGGGGGACGAGCGCCGGTGGCGATACCGCCACCCTGGAGAACGGCCCGGACCCCCGGAGTGGTTCACCGCCGCGGAGAACTTCCTGAGCCCTGAGCCCTGGGCTCGGGCCTGGGCGTGGGGGCCCGACCCGTGAGCACGTCCACGTACTGGACGGCGCCCGGGCCGCCGCCCTCACCGCCCGACGGCCGGTTCCGCACCCTCACCCCCGCCGCCGAGGTGCGCCCCCCGGCCCCGACGACCAGAGTGAGGTGGTGAGCATCCTGGTACTCCTCGAACCCGAACTCGTCCGCACCTCGACAGCGAGCGGCGGCACCGACTACGTAGAGGTCGTGCGCGCCGTCCACGCGGCCCGGGCCGCCCCGGCGCCGGCCGGTCGGCCCGAGGAACTGACCCTCTGCGGCATGGGAACCGACCGGATGCGCCGCGACCCGTACCGGGCGCCCGACCCCGACGCGCCGTGGTACCCGCCGAAGTGGAGCGGCCAGGTGTGCCCGTACTGCGACCGCGTGGTCCGCACCTGAGTGCGGACCGGGGCGGCTACCCCGCGGCGACCATGCCGCGGGCTTCGAGGATCGGGCGCAGCGCGCGGACCGCGTAGAAGCTGCGGGACTTGACGGTGCCGACCGGGACGCCGAGGACGGCGGCGGCCTCGGCCATCGAGCGGCCGTGCATGTGCAGCTCGACCAGGACGTCGCGGTGGTGCGGCTGCAGCTCGGCGAGCGCGATCGCCATGTCCTGGGCGGCGAGCACCTCGTCGTAGGGGTCGTGGGTGCCGGCGTGCTCCTCGGGAGCGTCGTCGGCGACCTCCTGGGCGCGGGCGGCCTGCATCCGGAAGTGGTCGATGGCGATCCGGCGGGCCACCGTGAACAGCCACGGACGGCTGTACTCGGGGCCCCGGCGGATGGCGGCCGGGTTCTGCCAGGCGCGCAGCAGGGTCTCCTGCACGATGTCCTCGGCCTTGCCCCGGTCGCCGCTGGTGACGCGCAGCATCGCGCGCAGCAGGTAGCCGCCGTGCAGGCGGTACAGCTCGGCCAGGGTCTGCTGGTCGAGGGTGGGCCGGTCCGCACGGCTGACGGGAGCGTCCGGGGCGCCCCCGGCCTCCCCGGCCTCCCCGGCCTCCTCGGCTGCCCGATGGGTGTCCTCGGCGTGAACGGTAGCGTCGATGGCCACGGCGGTTGAGTCCCTCGCAACGGTTGGTCGATATGTCGGGACGAGCCGGTGCGGCTGTCCCTCCCCCCTTGCTGGGACACATTTCCAGCCACGGCCAAGACCGGACCAACGCTGCGCCAACGAACCTCACGCCAGGGCGTTGGCGGCGGGAGGGGCGTCCGCCGCTCCCCGTACCGCGACCGCAGGGCGGCCGATGTCACGCCCCGTCGACGGAAGCACCCGGTCGGCCGGGGCCCGCGGCTGCTTCCACTCCCTACCCACGGCCGGACCCGGCCGCGCGGTTCACCGGCCAAACGGTTCACCGGCCGCGCGGTTCACCGGTGGCCGATCACCGGCGGGCGGTGGGCGCCCCGGACCGACCGGCACGGCCGGGGCGGAGCGGCGCCGCGTCAGCCGGTGCGCCGGTGGTTCCCGCGGGCGCCCTCGGCGGTGAGGTCGGTCAGTGCCGTGGTCAGCAGCTCGCGGGCCTCGTCCGCACGGTCCAGCTCGATCAGGGCGGTGCCCAGCTCGGTGAGGGTCTGGGTCATGCTGTCGGGCTGCCCGGCCCCGTCGAAGTGGCCGAGGGCCTGGCGGTAGGCGGCCTCCGCCTCGGACCACTCCAGCAGTGCGGAGTGGTCGAGGCCGACCTCGTGGGCGGCGAACCCGGCCAACAGGTGGACGATGTGCGAGGAGGTGCCGTCCAGCCACCCGAGGATCTCGGCGACGAGCAGCCGGTGGCTCTCCAGCGCCTCCCGGGGCCGGCCGGACTCCCGCAGGCAGGAGCCGACGCAGCGCAGCGCCACGATCCGCCCCACCTCGGCGGACCGGCCCTCCAGCGAGGTGAACACCTCGGCGGCCTGGCGGTAGGAGTCCATCGCCTCCTCCGGCCGGTGCAGCCGGCGCAGGGCGGTGGCGCAGTAGGCGAGGGCCCAGGCCTCCTGCTGGGCGTCGCCGATCCGGCGGGCCAGGTCCAGGGCCTCCGAGGCGACCGCGAGCCCCGACCGGTAGCGGTGCAGGCAGGTGATGTGGGACCAGGCCAGGTAGTTCAGGTGGACGGCCTCGGCGAGCCGGTCGCCGACGGCGCGGGCGGAGTCCGCCGAGAGCCGGAAGACCTCGGCCCAGACGTCCCAGTGCAGCAGGCTGTCGGAGAACCAGTGCATGGCCTCGGCGGTGTCCACCACCTGCCGGTGCCGGCCGGTGGCGTTCGCGTGCTGCAGGGCGGCCAGCCACTCGGGGTGCTCCTCCTCCAGCCAGCGCCGGGCGTCGGCGAGGGTGACCGGGGCGGTGGCCGGATCCGGGTCGGCCGATTCGGCGCCGGCGTGCTCGGCGCCCTCCACGTCGAACCGCAGACCGGCGGCGGCGGCCCGGCGCAGCAACCGGTCGCCGGCCTGCTCGCGGGCGGCCTCCAGGGCCTGCGGGCCGTCGTCGGCGGCGAGCCGCTCGCCCGCGTAGAGGCGGACCAGGTCGTGCAGGCGGTAGCGCTCGGGGGCCGCGGCGGGCTGCAGCAGTCCGGCGTCGGCGAGTTCCTCCAGCCGGCGGTCGGTCTGCTGGACGGGAAGGCCCGCGTAGGCGGCGACGGTGGCGGCGGTGAAGTCCTTTCCCGCGGACAGCGAGCAGCGGCGCAGGACCAGCGCGGTGGCGGCGGGGAGCTTGCGGTAGGAGAGCGCGAAGGCCGCGCGCACTCGCAGGTCACCGGCCTCCAGCACGTCCAACCGGTACTCCTCGGCGGCGAGTTGGCGGACCAGGTGGCTGACGGGCTGCTGCGGGCGGGCCACCAGCCGCTGTCCGGCGATCCGCAGGGCGAGCGGCAGGTGGCCGCAGAGCCGGGCGAGTTCGGCGGCGGCGTCGGGTTCGGCCGCGAGCCGCTCGGGGCCGGCGATCCGGGCCAGCAGGGCGGCCGACTCGCCGGGGGCGAGGACGTCCAGCGGCAGGCGGTGCACCGATTCCAGGCCGGGCAGCACGTGCCGGCTGGTGATGATCGTCAGGGCCGGGCCGGAGCCCGGCAGGAGCAGGCGGACCTGTGCCTCGTCGGCGGCGTTGTCCAGGATCAGGACGAGGCGCCGCTCCCGGACCAGGGTGCGGAACAGGCTGGCGCGCTCCTCGGTGTCGGCGGGCACCGAGCGGTCGGCGACGCCGAGGGCGCGGAGGATCTGGCCGAGGGCGTCGCGCGGTGCGAGCGGCGTCGGAGCCATCCCGCGCAGGTCGAGGGAGAGCTGGCCGTCGGGGAACTGCGGGGCCAGGGTGTGGGCGGCGTGCAGGGCGAAGGCGGTCTTGCCCAGGCCGGGCTGACCGTAGGCGAGCACGATCCGGGGGTGTGCCGGATCGGCGTCCCGGACCAGCCGGTGCAGCCGGGCCAGGGCGTCCTCCCGGGCGGTGAAGTCGGCGATGTCCCGGGGCAGCGCGAGTGCGGAGAACACCGCCTCGGCCGGGCTGTCGCTCCCGGGATCGGCCGCGGTCGCGTTCGCGGGCACGGTCGCGGTCGCGGTCTCGGGCACGGTCGCGGTCTCGGGCGCGGTCGCGGGGGCGTCCACGGTGGCGGGCGTCTCGGGGGCGGCGGGCGCGGCGGTCCCGGGGGCCGGGCGCGGGGCCCTCGCGCGGGCGGGGGTGCGCCGGGGACGCCCGTCGCGGGCGGCCCGGTCGAGCGCGGCGGTCCGGTCCGGGTCGAGACGCAGCGCGACGGCCAGGGCCTGCACCGTGCGCTGCTGCGGTCCCCGGGTGCGGCCGCGCTCCATGTCGCCGAGCGCGCGCAGGCTGATCCCGGCCGCCCGGGCCAGCTCGGCCTGCGTCAGACCGGCCAGCACCCGGAAGCGTGCCAGCAACAGGCAGAACTCCTCCGCCGCGGCGGAACTGCCTGTCGCTATGCCCTGCGGGCTGCCTGCGGGGTTGCCTGTCGCACCCATCGCCACCCCTGTCACTCACGGTGTCGGCCTCTTCACCGAACACGTCAGGTCAGACAGTATGCACTGGTCAAAGTCGTGATCTTGCACCGGATCCGCCCACGCCCGGCCGCCCGGTGGCGCCCCGGCCGGAGCCGGCCCGCCGGTCCGCCCGCTCGGGAACGGGATGGGCGGAACACGATGCGCCGCCACCTGCGGAGCGGTGGCTCCGCCGCTACTTCCGCCTGTGGTTCTGCCCATCCCCGCACACGAAGGTGCCCAGAACCGCCCGCCGTCCGCACGGGCGGGCACTCGGAGGTCAGCGGTGGCGGCTCCCGACCGCACGGCCCGACGCGCGCAGGAGCGTGACCACCGGCGCAGGCGAACGGTCCTCATGCGACCGAGACGGGTCCGCCCGCACACGAGGCCCCCCGACACCGCCCTCGGCGGTGTCGCCTCCCCGGCCTCACGGCCCGGCCCACCCGGGACCGCGGCCGCCGGCGCGGGCCGGCAGGCCTCATGCGACCGAGACCACCTGAATCCGCCCGAGACGGACCCGCCGTCAGCGGGCAGCGGTGGCGGCGGCCCGGCGCTCCTCCGCCGCGGCCTCGGCCGTACGGCCGAGCGCCCGCAGGACCGTGGCCATCAGCGTGTGCGAGCGGGCCTCGACACCCGGATCGGCCTGGGTGCGGCCGAGCACGAGGGCCAGCCGGGCCGTGGTCAGGGCGTCGCCGTGGCGGCCGAGCGCGTGGAGGGCCTCGGCCCGGGTGTGAGTGGCCCGGACGGTCTCGGCCGCGTCCGGGTGGGCGGCGAGGATGCGCACGGCCTCGTCGGCGTGGGCGAGAGCCGCTTCGAGGGCGCCGCCGGCCACCTGGGCTCCGGCCAGGTCGTCGAGCGCCCGGGCGAGCAGCCGGTCGTCGGCCAGCGAGCGGGCGCGGGCCACGATGTCCGCCATCAGCGGCAGGGCGCGGTCCGGCCTCCCGGCGCCGGCCAGGCCGGCCGCGATCCGGACCCGGCAGTGGTGGCGTTCGACCGGGTCGCCGACCTGGTCGGCGGAGGTGAGCGCCCGGTCCAGGTGGTCGAGGGCGGCCCTGACGTCCCGCCGGTCGACCAGGACCGCGGCGAGGTCGGTGGTCAGCCGGGCCACGGCGGCCGGATCGGCGCAGGCGCGGGCGGCCCGCAGACCGGACTCGACGGTGGTCCACCACCCGGCGCGGCGGTGCCCGGACCCGGCGTAGAGGGCGCCGGCCCGGTGGGCGAGCCGCCAGGCCTCGGCGAACCGGCCGTGCCGTTCGGCGCGCAGCACCAGGCCGCGGACGGCGGGCTCCTCGCGGTCGAACCAGTCGGCGGCCCGGCGGGCGCTCGGCGGCAGGGGGCGGTCCCCGGCGGACGGGCCCACGACCGACGGAGCGACAGCGGACGGGCCGACGGCGGACGGCGGACCGTCGCCCGGCCGGCCGACCCGGGCGGCGGTGGCGTTCAGGTAGTGCTCGATCAGCCGGTCCAGGGCCGCCGCGCGCTGGTCGGCCGGGAGTTCGGCGGCCAGCCGGGCGCTGTGCCGACGGACCAGCTCGCGCCGGGCGAACAGGCCGGGCGCGCCCTCCTCCACCAGGTGGACGGCGTCGAGCTGGACCAGCAGGCCGCGGGCCGCGGCCGGCGGCACCTCGGCGAGGGCGGCGGCGGCGAACGGCTCGATGACCGCGCCGGGGTGCAGGCCGAGCAGGGCGAACAGGCGCGCCGCGGCCGGCGCCAGGGTGCGGCAGGTCAGGTCGAGGGCCGCGCCGAAGCCGGGCGGACCGAGGTCGGCGCGAGCCGGGTCGGCGAGCCCCGACGGCTCCTCGGCGAACTCCGCCACCAGGTCCTCCAGGGCCCAGTCCGGGCGGGCGCCCAGCCGGGCCGCGGCGAGGCGCAGGGCGAGCGGCAGGTGGTCGCACCGTTCGGCGAGTTCGGCGGCGGCGAGCGGCTCGGCGGTCACCCGGGCCGGGTCCAGCGCCCGGGCCAGCAGCTCCTGGGACTCGGCCGGGGTCAGGGCGTCGAGCGGGAACGGGGTGGCGCCCTCGTGCACCAGCAGGTCCCGCAGCCGGCTGCGGCTGGTGATGACGGTGACGGGTCCGACCCAGGCCCGGCCGGTCTCGGGTCCGGCCTCGGGCGGCGGATCGGGCAGCAGCGGCGCGAGTTGCTCGTAGGAGCGCGCGTTGTCCAGCACGATCAGCAGCCGGCGGCCCGTCACCAGCTCGCGGAAGCGGCGGGCGCGGCCGTCGAGCGAGGCGGGCAGCGCGCTCCCGGTGACGCCCAGGGCGGTCAGGAAACCGGCCAGCACCTCGGCCGGGTCGCGGGGGCCGCTCTCGTCGAAGCCGCGCAGATCGGCGTGGAGCCGGCCGTCGGGAAAGCGGTCGGCGGCCCGGTGGGCCCAGCTCTGGACCAGGCTGCTCTTCCCGACCCCGGCCGGTCCGGTGACCAGGACGGGGCCGGCCTCCCGGCCGGCGGCGACGGCCGCGTCCAGGCGGTCGAGCTCGGCCGCCCGGCCGACGAACCGCCGGTTGGCGCGGGGCAGTTGTGAGGGGACGAGGTGCGGCGGGCGGGCCGTGGCGACGGGCGGCCGGGGCTCGGCGCGGGGCGTGGTGAGGCCGGCCGGCCGACCCGCGACGCGCTCGCCGGCCAGCCGCAGTTCGGGCCCCGGCGCCGTCGGCAGCTGCGCCGTGACCCGCTCGTACCAGGCCCGCGCCTCGGCCCGGCGCCCGGCCTGGTCCAGGCAGTCGATCAGCCGGACGGCCAGCCGCTGGTGGGTGGGGTGGGCCGCGGCGGTCTCGACCAGCTCGGCGACCAGTTCGGCGCCGCGGTCCAGCCGGCAGAGCCCCTCGGCCAGCCGGTCCAGGGCGCGCAGCCGCAGGTCGGTCAGCCGGGGGGCGGCCTGCTCGCGCAGCAGGGCGGAGCCGCAGTCGGTCAGGGCCGGACCGCGCCAGAGGTCCAGCGCCGCCCGAAGCAGTGGCAGCACCGGGTCGTCCGCCCCGGTGGCGCGGTCCGCCGGGGCGGCGGCGGGGTCCGGCCGGCCGGGGAGCAGCACCCCGGCCCGGTCGCAGAGGCGTTCGAAGCGCAGGGCGTCCACCTGCTCGGGATCCCCGCTCAGGACGTAGCCGGCGCCCCGGGTGGCCAGCTCCAGTCCACCGTCCAGCAGCCGGCGCAGTCCGGCGACGTGCCCCTGCAGCGCGGCGCGCGCGGTCGCGGGCGGGTTCCCGTCCCAGACCAGCTCGATCAGCCGGTCGGTGGGCACCACCCGGTCGAGTTCCACGGCCAGCGCGGCGAGCAGCGCACGGCGCTTCGGCGCCGAGGGCGTGGCCGCCGTGCTGCAGTCGTAGCGGACGGTCACGGCACCGAGCAGGTCGATCCGCATACGGCCTCCTCGTCATATGTCAGTGATCGGCATATTGACGGATCCGACCGGGAAATGCCCAATCACGGACCACGGTGTGCCCGAAAGGGCAGGAGCCGGCACCCCGCTCCGGCGTCCACGGCGCGGACGAAATGCCAACCCGGACAAACGGCACGGATACACTGCAGCCCGATATCAGGCTGGACCGCCGTGGGGGGCGACTGTGGGCGACCGCGTGGGCATCCGACTGCTCGGCCCCGTGGAGCTGCGAACCGGGTCCGAGGGGTACGTCGCGCTACCCGGACCGCAACGGCGCGCCGTCCTGGCCCTGCTCGCCCTGCGGCTCGGACGGGTCGTCGCGGTGGAGCGCTTCTTCGAGCTGCTCTGGGGCGAGGATCCACCGGCCCGGGCCAGGGCGGCCCTGCAGGGGCACGTCGCCGCGCTGCGCAAGGTCCTCGCCGCCACCCCCTTCGAGCTGTCCACCCGGGCGCCCGGCTATCTGCTCACCGGCCCGGCCGAGCAGGTCGACGCGCTGCGCTTCGAAGCGCTGTCCGCCCGCGCCGGGGAGCACGCCGACCGGGCCGACCGCGGCGCGGACGCCGAGGCGATCGGGCTGCTGGAACGGGCCATGGGCCTGTGGACCGGCGCCGCCCTGGCCGACCTGCCCGACACCGAACTGCGACAGGCCCTGGCCGGCCGGCTGGAGGAGGCCGGGACGAGGGCGCTGATCGGCTGGGCCCGGCTGCGGCTGCGCCAGGGATCCGGCGCCGCCGCCGTGGAGGCCCTGGAACAGCGGGTGCGGGCCGACGGGCTGCGCGAGGAGGTGGTGGCCCTGCTGGTCCGCTGCCTCCACCAGGCCGGGCGGCCCGCCGACGCGCTGGCGGTCTACCACCAGGCCCGGGAGCTGCTCTCCCGCGAGCTGGGCATGGTGCCCGGCGCGGAGCTGCAGGCCGCACTGGCCCGGGTGCTGGCCGAGGAGCCGGCCGCCGGGACGGTGCCCGGCCCCGGGCCGGCGGCGCCGCGCGCCCCTGCGAGCACGCGACCGCCGGTGGCCCCTGAGCCGGCCGCGGCCGCCGACCCGCCGGTGGTCCCCGCCCCACCCGTGGCCGGTCCGGCCCCCGCGGCCGCACCCTCCCCGGTCGAGCCCTCGAAGCCCCGCCAGCTCCCCCGCCGGCCCATCGGCTTCGTCGGGCGCGGCCTGGAGTCGCACTGGCTCGACCGCGAGTGCGGTCCGGACCGCACCGGTGACGGACTGGCCGTGGTGGTCGGCCCGGCCGGTGTCGGGAAGAGCGCCACCGTCATCCGCTGGGCGCACCGGACGGCCGCCGGCTTCCCGGACGGTCAGCTCTTCGTCGACCTGCGCGGCTTCGATCCGGCCGGACCGGCCGACCCGGCCGAGGTGCTCGGCCAGTTCCTGCTGGCCCTGGGCGTCCCGGAGGCGGCCATCCCCGAGGACCGGGCGAGCCGCGCCGGCCTCTACCGCGCCCGGACCGGCGACCTCCGCCTGCTCGTCCTGCTGGACAACGCGCACAGCGCCGCCCACGTCGCCGACCTGCTGCCAGCCGGGCCCGACTGCGCCGCCGTGGTCACCAGCCGCGCCTCCCTGGAGGACCTGGTGGTCACCGAGGGCGCCGCCATCCTGCGGCTGGAGGCGCTGCCCGGGGGCGACGCGCTGCGGCTGCTCGAACGGAGCCTGGCCCCCGAGCGGGTCCTCGCCGAGGCCGCCGCCGCCGAGCGACTGATCGAACTCTGCGACCACCTGCCGCTCGCCCTGCGGATCGCGAGCTCCCGGCTGGCCGCCCGACCGAACTGGACGATCACCGACCTGGTCGCCGAGCTCTCCGACGAGCGCACCCGGCTGCTCGCCCTGGAGACCGACGGCGCGGTCAGCATCCGCACCACCCTGATGCTCACCCACCGCCACCTCTCCGACCGGGCCGCCACCCTGCTCACCCTGCTGGCCGCGCACCCCGGCCGGGAGGTGGACACCGCCGCCACCGCCGCGCTGCTGGGTACCGACCCGGCCACCGCCCGCGACGCGCTGGGCGAACTGGCCGCCCACCACCTGCTCGGCGAGAGCGCGCCGGGCCGGTACAGCCGCCACGACCTGATCCGGCTGTTCAGCGTCGAACTCCTCGCCGAACAGCCCCCCGAGCTCCGCCGGCTCGCCGTCGAACGGCTGCTGGACTACTACGTCACCGCCGTCCAGCACTGCGGCGAACACCTCGAACCCGGGCAGGACGGCTACGGCGAACGCGCCCACCCGCCCGCCGCTCTGCCCGCCGCGAGCGACACCCGCGCCGCGCTCGACTGGTTCCGCGCGGAGCAGTCGACGATCCGCGCGCTGGTCGACACCGCCGGCGCGGTCGACCCCGAACGGGCCTGGCGCCTGGCCATGTCGTCGAGCGCGCTGTACTACGGCTCCAGCCGGCTGGCCGACTGGCTGAGCTGCCTGCGGGCGGGCGAGCGCGCCGCCGAACAGTGCGGCGACCGGGTCGCCACCGCGCTGCTGCGGGGCGCCTCGGCGAACGCGCTGCTGGGGCTGGAACGCCGTGAGGAGGGGGCCGAGGCGGCCCGGCGGGCCGTCGCCGACACCACGCCCGCGGACGGCTTCGCGCACATCCGCGCCCTGGCCACCGCGTCGCTCGGCACCGCCCTGCTCGGGGACCCGGTCCGGGCCACCGCACTGGCGGCGGCCGCGGTGGCCCTCGCCGAGGAGTCCGGCTCCGCGCACCGGACCTCCTACGCCCTCGGCTACGCCGCGTCGGCCGCCCTGATGGCGGGCGACCACGACGGCGCGCTGCGCCGGGCCCGCGAGACCAGGGCCCTGCTGCCCGACCACCCGGCCGCGACGATCCACGCCTGGTCGATGCTGACCGAGGCGCACGCCCTGCAGGCCCTCGGCCTCGCCGAGGCCTCCGAACTGGCCTGGGCCCGGCTCCTGGTCACCTGCGAGCAGGCCGGTTTCCTGCACCTGCAGGCCGTCTCGGAGGAGTGCTACGCCGCCTTCCTGCGGACCCAGGGCCGCGAGGAGGAGGCGACCGAGCACCTGAAGGCGGCCGTCGGACTGTACCGGCTGCACCGACATCAGGCCGGCTCCCCGAGCGGCGTGCCCGCCGCGATCGAACGCTCACTGCGGCCCCCGCCGGCCGGGGCGGCGCCTGTCGGCCGGCTCTGAGGCTCCCTCGGGCCGCCCCGGACGGCGCCGAGGCCGGCCGGTCCGGTACCGGGACGGGCGGGTGCGGTGATGATCCGAACTCCCGTCAGCCGGTGCAGTCGGCACGGACGGCGCCGGCCGCGTGGTGGGCCTTGTCGGCATCGCCGCCCCAGTCGATGCCCCGGTCGTGGAGCATCACCGCGATCCGGCCCCCGGTCAGCGGGAAGGTACCGGCGCTGGCCCACGTGCCCCGGGCCGCGGTCTGGTCGACCTTGAACTCGCCGACGGTGCCGCTGCCGGGCGTCGAGCTGTTCTGCACGGTGTAGACGGTGGGCTTGCCACCCACCATCTTGCGGTCGCTGCTGTTCGGGACGTAGACGGAGATCTTGCAGCTGCCGGTGGTGACCGGGGCGGTGGTGAAGGTCCACACCACCGAGTTGCCCTTGTCCTTGCCGTCGCCGCTCATCGGCACCGAGTCGTACTTGCCGTTGCAACCCGACCCGGAGTACCCCCCGGCCGAGTTGACCGTCCAGCCGGTGCTGCCGTTCGTCCACTGGCCGTACTGGGCGTAGCCGGTGCCGGAGTTGCCGCAGCCGGTGCCGGCGACGGCGGTGAAGGTGGGCGCGGCGGGCTTCGGCGGGACGGGCGGCTGGGGCACCGGGGGCTGCGGCTTGGGCTGCTGGGGGACCGGCGGCTGCGGCGCGGTACCGCCGCTCCCACCGGTACCCCCGGTGCTTCCGGTGCTCCCGCCGGTGCCCCCGCTGCCACCGGTGCTGCCGCCCGTACCACCCGTACCACCGGTACCACCCGTACCGCCGCTGCCCGTGCTGCCGGTAGCGCCGCTGCCACCGGTACCGCCGCTGCCGCCCGTCGTCGGCGGCTTGGCACCGGGGGCGGGCCGGGAGAGCAGGTTGGTGCCGGGGGGCGGCGCGGTGTTCGGCGCGGCCCCGTTGCCCGGGGTGGTGCCGGGCACGCCCCCGGGGGCGCCGTCCGCCCCGGGCGTGGTCGGGGCGCCCGCGGCCGGGTCCGGGGGGAGGGTCGGATCGGTGGGCGCGGCCGGGGCGCCGGAGGCGTTCGGATCGGTGGGTGCGTCGATCGGTGCGGGATCGCCGAACTCCGGCCCCTCGGGAAGGGGCAGGTCCGCCTGGCTCAGGCCGACGTTGTCGGCCGTCCCGTCCCTCCCGGTCCGACTCCCGTCGGTGATCAGGAACGGCAGGCCCATCAGCACCACACCGGCGGTGGCGGCGGCGACCATCACCGGCCGCTTCGGCCGGGCCCGGCCGAAGCGGTCCGGGCGCGCGACCGGCGCGAGGGCGGTCGGCCCCGGCTCCGGCCCCGGCTCAGGGTCGGGCACCGGCGCGAGCACCGGTCCGGGCACGACGGGGGTCGGCGGCAGCGGGGGCTCCGCGGCCGCGACCGGGCCGGTCGACACGGCGGCGACCTGCCCGTACTCCGGCACGACCGGCGGCGGAACCACGGGCAGCACGGCGGCCGGCGGTACGGCCGCGGCTGCCGGGTCGGGTGCCCCCGCTCCACCGGCCTCCTCGTCCATCTCCCAAGCCACCGAGGGCAGCTGAATGCTCGCCACCCCGCTCTGAGCCCCGTTTCCACTCGTGCTCGTGCCCACCACAGCTCCTCGGCTCCGCATGCCGTCCCTGTCGGCGGAACCGCCCGGCCGACAGGGCCACCGACGCTTCCACTCGGTACCTACGGCCCGGCCGGGCCGTGCGGTTCACCGGTCGTCGGTGGACCGCACGGCCCGGCCGGGCCGTTGAGCGCCGTGCGGCTGTCGTCAGCGATGGTGTCCAACAGGTCCGCACCGCGTCCGGGGCTGACCGGACCAGGCCCCGGTTGCCCCCTCGGTGGTGCGGTGGGCGTGCTCCCGCGCGGCACCGCCAGGCGAAGGCGGTCCCACTGCCGGGTGCTGCCGGTGACGACGTCCTCGCCTCCCGGCGACTCCTCCACCGTTGGCACCTACCCGCCTGTGGGCGGCGTAGGTACGCGCACGCAGTCGGAGCTCGGCGGCGAACCGGCTCGTCCCGTCGACCGGGTCGGGCTCGGTCGCCGTCCTGCCGTACCAGGGTCGTCTCCCCGACCGTCGCCAAGGCCGTGACCACGCTGCCGTCCGCGTCGTGCGGCTTCGGTTCCAACGGCTCGCCCCCCGGGGCATCGCGCGGTACGCCCGGATGGCGGGTTCGGCCGTCCGGGCGCGTGCACAGCCGCGTTCCAGCCGCCCGGGGACTCTTCGCTGCGCCCCCTCCACGGCCTGTCGCGCCCGGGCAGTGCCCACGAGGTCCTACGGGCCGACGGTCTCGCCCGGTCCGGGCCGGTCACTGAACCGGTGGCCGGGCGGCGCCCGTATTCCCCGACGATGAGTCTCTCCCGCCTCGGCCTGCCCTCCGGTGACCCGGCCGCGCCCCGCCGCCGGTTCGGCCGCCGGCGTGGCGGGGCCGCCGCGCTGCCCGCCGGGCCGGGCGGCCCGGTAACCGCCTCCCCGGTGCCGGCGGTGGCCGCCGCTCCGGCCGGGGCCGCGCTCGCCCTCCGGTCCGAGCTGCGCCCCGTCGGCCCACACTTCGTCATCGCCCCCTCCACCGCCGGGGACGACGAACTGTCGGCGGCGGTCGCCACCCTGCGCCCGGTGCCCGACAGCATCGTCGTGGTCGCCGCCGCACCCGACTCGGCCGCCGTCCTGCGGGACCGGATGGCCGACCTCGGCGTGATCGCCCGCTCGCGCGGCGCCGCCACGCTGGTACTGGCCGCCTCCGGCCTCGCCGCGCTCGCCCCCAACGGCCGCCGCCCGGCCGAGGTGGTCGCCGACCGGGCCGGCCTGCCGGTGATCGCGCCGGACGGCCTGGTGGAAATCACCCCGGACGGCAACCTCAAGGTCACCGCGCCCGACGGCGCCGGCGAGGCCGCCTCCTGGTGGCACTGCGCACCCGGCAGCGCACCGCGCCGGGTCCGGGAGACGATCGGTGCCACCGCGCCGGTCGAGCCGCCCTCCACCGCCGTCGCGGTCGTACCCGCCGGCCCGGCCGGGCACCTGCCGGTCGAGAGCGCCACCGCCGCCCGCCGCCCCCCGGCCGTGCACGTGCTGCGGCTGCCCGCCGGTTTCTGGCTCACCCACCCGTCCGCCCCGCCCCCCGGCCCGATGCCCGGCCTCGGGCTGGCCGCCGCGCCGCCCGGCACCGTGGTGCTGGTCGTCGGCACCCCGGCACGGCCCGTCCTGCTGCCCGAGGACTTCGCGGAGGCCGTGGTCGGCCTGCCGGTGGACACCTCGCGGCTGCTGGTCAGCGCGCCCTGGGCGGCCCCGGACGAACTCGCCGCCCTGACCGGGGCGCTGTCGGCCCGGCTGGCCCGCCCGGTCAGCGCCGCGATCGGCCTCCCGGTGCTCGGCCCGGGCGGCCCCACCTCGCGCATCCTCGACACCCACGGCCGGGCCCGCTGGGAGCCGTACCTGCTGCGGCTCGCCGCCGCGCCCGGCCAGGGCACCGCCCCCGCCGCCTGGCGCAACGGGGGCGCCTCCTGGCGGACCGACGGGCCTGGTGTCTTCGAGGCGTTCCCCTACTGGGCGTTGGAGGCCGTCCCGGCCGGCCTCTGGCTCCGGCCGGAGCCTCCGCACGTCCTCACCCCGCGCTTCCGCCGGCCCGAGGCGGCCCGCCCGCTGCTGATCGTCGGCGAGCGGGACCGGCCCGTCGAGGCCGACGTCTTCGAGGAGCTGGGCAGCCTGCTCGACCGCCTGCCGTCCTCCGGCTCGGACGGGTTCGGGCTGCTGGTGCACGGGCTGCTGGAGCCGTCCACCGAACGGATCGCCCGGTTCATCGCCCGGATGCACGACCTGGACTGGCTCGGACCGGAGCAGCCCGCCGGTTCCGTGCCGGGCGTGGCGGCGGTGTCGTACGGGATCAGCGGCCTCCCCGCAGCCCGCCCGACGGCCGTGGAGGCCGCGCCACAGCCCGCGCCGGCCGCCGTGGCGGCCTCACCACGCCCCGTACCTGCCGCCGCGGAGGCCGCGCCACAGCCCGTCCCGGCCGCCGTGGCGCCGCCCCGGGCCGCGGCGCTGTCCGGTCCGCCGGCCGGGCCCTCGGCGTTCGCCGTACCGACCACCACCAGTGGTGGCCCCGGCCTCCCCCCGCCGGTGGGCGCGGCGCCGCGCGGGACCGACCCCCTCGGCACCGCCCGGGCCACCGCCGGCGGGCCTTCGGCGGCGACCGAGGAGCGGAACCCTGCGGAGAGCGCTCCCCTGACCGACCCCGTCACCGCCCCGTACGCCCACCGGGTGGACACCGCCTCCGAACCCCCTTACGAGCGAACGGACTTCGCCCGGCTGGACGCGGCCGACGTCGAACCGCACGGCGACCCCACCATCGCGGACCCGCACGGCGAGCCCACCGTCGCGGACCCGCAGGGCGAGCCGGACGAACCACCGGACAGGCGCCCTTTGGAGCCGGTCGGTCCGGAGTCACTCGACCCGGAGCCGGTCGAAGACCCCCGAGAGCTCACCGACGAGTTCACCGGAGTGCAACCGGACGGCGGCCCGGCACGGGCATCGGCCCCGCCGCGCGCCCGTCACCTCCGCCCGGAGGACTTCCCCGTCCCCGTTGCGGTCAGCGGCACCGACGACCGGGACGCCGTCCGGACGCTGCTCGGCGAGCACTACCACCGCTGCTCCGGCCGGATCGACCAGGTCACCACCCGGTTGCCGAGGCTGCGGTCGACCTCCAAGGACGACATCAAGCCCGATCTCGCCGCCGTCCTGCTGCACCACGGCGACACCGGAATCCCGGCGGAACGGGCGGAGTTGATCGCGGCCGCCCGCTCCCGCGACCCGATCCTCGCGCCCTTCCTCCGCTGCCTCGGCTCCGGGCTGCGCCGCTTCCCGAGCCACCACGGCGCCGTGCTGCTCTGTGCCCCGCCCGGCCCGGATCCGGCGGCCCTGCTCGCCCACTACGCGGTCGGGCAGGTGGTGACGGAGCCCGCCCCGGTCACCGGCCTGACCACCAGCGCCGTCGAAATCCCCGGCGCGGCAGTCGAGTTCGTCATCTGGTCGGCCACCGGGCGGCGCAGCTCGGCCTTCGGCTCGGGCACCGAGGAGCTGCGGGTGACCTTCGCCCCGGGCACGTCCTTCACCGTGGTGGCCGTCCTGCCCTCCGATGACACCGAGAACGCGGAGGACAACGAGCACGCCGAGGACCCCGGGTACGCCGCCGAGCCGTCCGGCCGCCGCCCCGCCCGCGTCCTGCTGCGCGAGTACACCGGAGCCGCCGGCGCCGACCCGGACGAACGGGACCGCAGCGCCCTGACCCGCCTCCAGTCGTGGCTGGACCGCAGGGACCGGCTGAGCCCGGCCGAGCGCCGGCGGATCGAGGACCCCGAGCGCTTCCACCTCACCCCGGGGGTCGAGCTTCTGCCTGGTCCCGAGGGTGCGTGAACCCGCCGTCGGACGGCGGCCGTTCACCAAGCGAACCCGCTCGCCCGCCGTTCCCGCGGCCGATCCGGCCGCCCGACCCCGGAGCCTCCATGCCGATCCGGCCCACCCCGCTGCCCCTCGCCCTGACCGCCCTCCTGTTGGCCGGCGCCCTCCCCGTGCTCCCGGCCGCCGCGGCGTCCCCGAGCCCCACCCCGAGCGGCTCGCCCACCACGACGGTCGCCGACCCCGCCCCGGCGAACCACGGGCGCCCCCACCGCACCACCCTGCCCACGGCCAAGTCACCTACCACGCCCAGTGGTTCGCCATCCGGCTCCGCCTCCGGCTCGCCGTCCGGCAAGCCCACCACGACCGGGGCCGGCGACCTCACCGACCCGCATCTCAAGGACATCGCCCAGCAGTTCGTCTCCAGCGCCGAGAACTCCTCCCTCGACTGGAAGGCGCAGTTCGCCTACATCGAGGACATCAAGGACGGCCGCGGCTACACCGCGGGCATCGTCGGCTTCTGCTCCGGCACCGGCGACATGGTCGAACTGGTGCGCCACTACCGCGAGTTGAAGGCAGACAACGTCCTGGCCAAGTACCTCCCCGCGCTGGAGAAGCTGGACGGCTCCGCCTCGCACAGCGGCCTCGACCCCGACTTCGCCTCGGACTGGAAGAAGGCGGCCCAGGACCCGGTCTTCCGCAAGGCCCAGGAGGACGAGCGCGACCGCGTCTACTTCACCCCGGCCGTCACCCAGGCCAAGTCCGACGGACTGCACGCGCTCGGCCAACTCGCCTACTACGACGCCATCGTGATGCACGGCCCGGGCAGCAGCGCGGACAGCTTCGGCGGGATCCGCGCGGCGGCGCTCAAGAAGGCCAAGCCCCCGGCGCAGGGCGGCGACGAGAAGGCCTACCTTGCCGCGTTCCTGGACGCCCGCGCCGCCGCCATGCGCACCGAGGCGGCCCACTCCGACACCTCCCGCGTCGACACCGCCCAGCGCCTCTTCCTCCAGGCCGGGAACCTCGACCTGCACACCCCGCTGAGCTGGAAGGTCTACGGCGAGTCCTTCCACATCGACAAGTAGCCCACCGGGTGACGGAAGAGCGGCGGGCCGCCCGCGGAGGCGGCCCGCCGCTTTCGGTGATCTTGATCACAAAGCCGTTTCCCCGGACCCTGTTCGCCCATTCATCACCGCATGACAACCATTCCCGGCAGTCGCACCGTCACCACGGACGACCGAAGTGCCACCAGGGCACCGGACTCCCCTGCACCGGCCGCCGTCGCCGCTTCCTCCGCCGTCACCGTTACCACCAGCGTCACCGTTACCAGTGCCACTGCCACGGCCACTGCCACCACTGCCGAGCTCACCCGGCTGCTCTACGGCCCCGACCACGAGCGGGTCCACGGCCCGTGGCGGCGGTTGCTCGCCGACCCCCGGATGCGGACCGACCCCGGCGCCGCCACCGCGGACCGGATCGCCGCCAGCTACCGGCGGTTACGGCAGGTCAACCGGATGACCGACGCCACCGCACTGGCCACCGACCCGCGCGCGCTGGCCGCCCTGCACGAATGGCTGGGCCCGCTGGACGGCGCGCTGGTCGTCGTCGCCGGCATCCACTACAACCTCTTCCTCGGCAGCCTGCTCGACCACGACCCGCACGAGAAGCGGCCGTTGGACCCGTACCTCGCGATGGAACGGATCGGCACCTTCCTCTGCACCGAGCTCGGCCACGGCAACGACGCCACCGCGCTGCGGACCACCGCCGTCTACGACCGCACCGACCGCACCTTCACCCTGCACACGCCCGACGCGGGTGCGCAGAAGTTCATGCCGAACACCGGCCCGGCCGGCGGGCCGAAGTCCGCCGTGGTCGCCGCCCGCCTCCTGGTCGACGGCCGGGACCACGGGATCTTCCTCTTCCTCACCCCGCTCACCGACGAGGTCGGCCCGCTGCCCGGCGTCACCGTCCGCCCGCTGCCGCAGCGCCCCGGCAACCCGGTCGACCACTGCCTGACCTCCTTCGACGAGGTCGTCCTGCCCCACGAGGCGCTGCTGGCCGGCGAACACGGCCGACTCGGGCCCGACGCCGGGTTCACCAGCTCCCTCGGCAGCAGGCGGAAACGGTTCCTCACCAGCATCGGCCGGGTCACCGCCGGCAAGCTCTGCATGAGCGCGGCGGCGGTCGGCTGCGCCCGCGCGGTGCTGACCGTGGCCGTCCGCTACGCCCACCACCGCGAGGTGACCGGGGCCCGCGCGGACCGCCGCATCCCGGTCTGGGCCCACCGCAGCCACCACGGCCCGCTGCTGGAGGCGGCCGCCACCACCTACGCGATGACCGCCCTGCACCGGGCCGCGGTCGAGCGCTGGACCGGCCGGGACGACAGCGACCCGGGCGAGGTCGCCGCTGCCGAGCGGCTGGCCGCCGTCACCAAGGGCTGGACCACCTGGCAGGCCCGCAACCTGATCATCGAGTGCCGCGAACGCTGTGGCGCCCAGGGACTGCTCCCGGTCAACGGGATCTCCCCGCTCGCCATGGACATCGAGGGCACCATCACCGCCGAGGGCGACAACCTCGCGCTCTGGGCCAAGGCCGGCGCCGAACTCCTGCTGGCCGAGTCCGCGCCGCCCGGGGCCGTCCCCGAAGGCGGCCCCGACGACCCGGCCGTGCTCCAGTCCCTGCTGCACGCGGCGGAGCACCTGCACCTGAGCCGTGCCCGCGTCCTGCTGCGGCAGGCGCCGTCCGGGGACGGCCTGCGCCGCTGGAACACCGCCTCACCCGCCGCGCTGGCCGCCGTCACCGCCCACGCCGAACGCTCCGCGGGCGCCGCCCTGTTGGCCCTCGCCGAGCAGGCCACCGAGCCGCGGGCCCGCGGCCCGCTGCTCGACCTGTACCGGCTCTTCGCGCTGCGCCGGGTCAGCACGGAGAGCGGTCCTCTGCTGAGCGAGGGGCTCCTGACGGATCATCACGTGCGACTGCTCCCCGACCTGATCGAACAGGTCATCGGCCGACTGGCGGACCGGGGCCGACAGCTGGTGGACGCCTTCGACCTGCCGGAGGAGTTCCTCGCCGGCCTCCCGATCGCCGGCCCCGACTACCAGCGCGCCTTCGACCACCCTGAGGCACATTGGAACGCCACCGAGACTGCTGTTCGACCGATCTGACCCTCCGACAGGCCTCCGGGGCTCCCCCGCACCGGGTCCCGCCGGTCCGCCCCCACGGCGGACCGGCGGGACCGTCCACGGTCACTCCGGGTCGTGCTCAGCCGCGTGCGGAGTTCACCACGGCCGGGGCGGCCGCGGCCGCCCGGTGCCGGCCTCACCGGCGACCGCCTCCTGCCCGGAGACCTCGGCAGCCCGCTCGGCGTGCACGCCGTGGTCGGCCGGGCCGGCCTGCGTCGTCCACCGGGGGGTGGTGGCCGCCCCGCCCCGGCTCCCGGTCGGTACGCCCCGCACGGCCTCGTGCCCGAGCGGCACCGCCGGGGAGGCCTGCTGGGCCGCCGGCCGGCCCGTCTCACCGCGCCACACCGCTCCCCGGGCGGCCTCGTACCCGGCGGGCATCCCCGGCCGAACCGGTTCCGCCACCTCGGCGTCCCACACCGCGGGCGCCTCCCACTCCGCCGACGACTCCCACACGGCAGGCACCGCCCGCTCCACCGGAACCGCCCGCTCGGCAGGCACCGCGCGCTCGGCAGGCACCGCCCGCTCCACCGGGACCGCGCGCTCGGCAGGCACCGCGCGCTCGGCAGGCTCCGCCCGCTCAGCGGGCTGCCCCGGCCTCAGGTTGCGCATCGCCTTCTGCGGACCGGTCGCCCCGCTGACGGGCTCGCGCCCCGCCAACACCTCCTGGAGGGCAACCGGTTCGACCGACGCCTTCTCGTCCGCCCGCCAACGGGCCGGCACGGCCCGGGTCGCCGCCTGTCCCAGCACCTGCCCCAGCACCTGCCCCTGACCGCTCTTCCGGCGGATCGCGGGGACCTCCCCGGGGCCGAGCTCGGACAGCGGAACCGGGACGCGCTCCCAGCCTTCCGGCACGGGTGGGAGCGACTGCCACGGGTCGTACGCCACGGCGGGCTCCCCGCCGGCAGCCGCCTGATCCGCACCCCGCCCGGAAGGAGCCGCCGGACCGCGCCCCCACCCGGCCCGCGCCGTGCCGACGCCCTCCTGCCCGACGCCGTGCCCGGCGCCGTGCCCACGGCCCTGCTCGACCCCGTGCCCGCCACCCCGCTCGCTGCCCTGCCCGCTGCCGCGCCCGTCCTCACTCGCGGTCCGGTGCCCCACCCGGTCGGTCCCCGCGAGCGTGGGCGTGCCCGGATAGGGGCCCGCGGAGGTGCGGACCACCGGGGTCGCCGCCGGGATCGGCGCCGAAGCCGGCTCCTCCTGCGGCGCCGCCGCGTCCAGGCAGACCAGCCGCAGCGTGAAGTTGCGCTCGGTCGGGTCGCCGTCGACCCAGTCCACGTCCTTGCTCCGCACCACCCGGGACCGCCGGCCGCCGTCCGATGCCTGCAACGGCCCGGGCAGCACCCGGACGTTGGGCCGCCACCCGAGGCCGGGGGCGTAGTGCTCCAGGTGCAGCTCCCACTCCTGCGCCGGGACCTCCAGCGACGCCCCCACCCGGCCCGGCAGCACCACCGCGCCGTACGGGGTGCGCACCACCGCCCGCTGGTCGAAGGCGGCGTCCTTGCCGATCACCGTGATCCGCCATGCTCCGTCCATCCGCAGCACGGGTGTCCTCCCCAGGTCGGTGGGTGCGGGACCGGCCGACCCCGCACCTCGCTCGACGGCTCGCCGGACGCCGGTGGTTCACCGCACGAGGCCGGGTCCCCGCACGTCCACCGGACGAGGCCGGGGGCCCACCGGACAGCGCCGGGCGTCCGCGGCTTCACCCCGGGGCGCGACCGCGACGCCCGGGGGTTCAGGGCCGCCGCGGCCGACCGGCCCTCAGGCGGTGCGTCGGCGGTGCTGGAGCCGGGCCGCGACCAGGACGCCGCCGCCGAGCAGCAGGGCACCGCCGCCGACGCCCGCGATCAGCGCCGAACCGCCGCCGCCACCGGTGTGCGCGAGGTCCGTACCGACGGGCACCGCCGTGACGGACGGCGAGGCCGAGGGGCTCGGGGAGACAACGGACGAGGACGACTGGGACGCCGTGGGCGTCGGACGGTCGGACGGCTTGGTGCTGGGCGGCGGCGTGACCGGCCGGCTCGGCGTCCCGCTGGGCGTCGGGCTCGCCGACCCGCTGGGTGTCCGGCTCGGGGTCGGCGTCACCGAGCCCGTCGGCGTGGGCGTGGCCGTGCGGCTCGGGGTCGTGCTGGGAGCCGGGGTGGTCGGCGCGGGGGTGGTGGGCGTGGCCGTCGGCGTGGGCGTGGGCGTGGTGGTCGGCGTCGGCGTGACGCAGAGCGGCACGTCCGCGATCCGCTTCTCCACCTGGGTGTCGGCCAGGCGGTAGCGCCAGGTGTCCCCCTGACCGGTGTAGCCGACGGTGACCTTCACCGACCCGTGGGCGGCCACCGTGCCGTGGTACTTCTCGTCGCTGCCGACCCGGGTCAGCGTGTACTCCCCCGCGGCGCGGTAGTTGTTGCCCAGGACCAGCTCGACGTGGGCCGCGTCGGTGCGGCAACCGACGCTCAGCGAGGCGTCGGCCGGCTGCCAGGCCATCGCCGTCCCCGAACCCGCGGCGGCGAGGGCCGCGACGGCGCTTCCGGTCACCAGGGCCGCTCGAACGTGCTTCATCACTGCTCTCCTTCGGGTCCCGCAGGACGTGTCGCCCTGGGCCGGCGGCCGCACGGCCCCCCTGTCGTCTACGGCGGCACGGCGGGCTCCGGTTCACCGCCCTGAGGTGGATCCGGGAGCCGCCGGGAAGCCCGGACAGGCCGCTGAACTGCGGCGCGTCGGCGATCCGTAGAGCGGAGTGGACCGTGTGACCGCAGCCCGCGCCAGGAGGAGAACAATGACCGCCGGCCCCGACACCGCGTACCGCCCCGCACCGGCGGCGGCGCTCGACGCCTTCGGCACCGTCCTGCTGCCGCGGCTCGCCCCCGCCCCCTGCCCCGCCACCGCGTCGCCGGCCCCGCTGCCCGTCGCACACCCCGCGGCGCGGCCCACGCTCCCGGCGCCCGCAGCGCGGTTCGCTCCCCCGCGACCCACGGTGCCCCCGCCCGTGCCGCGGTTCGCTCCCCCGCAGCCCAGCCTGCCCCCGCCCGCCCCGCGCCCCCTTCCGGAGCAGCGCCGCAGCGTGCTGGCCGTGCTGCGCACCGGGGAGCGCCGTGGCCGCGAGCAGCTGCGGCTCATCCGCTCGCCGCTGCACGGCAGTTGCCGGATCGCCGTGATCAGCGCCACCGGCAACGTCGGCAAGACCTCGCTGGTGCGTGCCCTGGGAGCGATGCTCGCCACCGAACGCGGCGAGCCGGTGGCCGCGGTGGACGCGGGGGCGCCGTACCCGAACTCGCCGGTCCGGCCGGCCGGTCCGCCGGCCCGGGTGGGCATCACCGAGCTCGCGGCGGCGCTGCGCGGCGGCGGCCCGGCGGCCGTCGACCCCCGGCCGTACCTCTCCCCGACCCCGAGCGGGCTGGCCGTCCTGGCCGGCCCGGCGTACCCCGCGGTGGGCCGGCCGCTCGACGAGGGCGACTACCGCGCCGTCCTGGCGGCGCTCGCCGAGCGGTACCCGCTCACGCTGACCGACGCGGGCGCGGGGCTGCTCGACGGCCCGATGCGCGGCGTGCTCGACCTGGCCGACCAGCTGGTCCTCGTCACCACGCCGAGCGTGGACGGCGCGGGCCGTGCCACCGCGACCCTCGACCTGCTGCACGCCCACGGGTACGGGGAGCTGGCCGAACGCTCCGTCACCGCGATCTCGGCGGTCCCCGGCGCCGGGCGCCCGGTCCACCCGGCGGATCTGCGGGCGTACTTCGGCACCCGCTGCCGGGGCGTGGTGGAGGTGCCGTTCGACGAGCACCTCGCCAATGCCGCGGAGTCCGAGCCGGGTCGGCTCGGCCACCGCACCCGCCGGGCGGTCCGCGAGCTGGCCGCGCTGATCGGCGACGAGCTGTGGCGGGCGGGCCGACCCACCGGCTGGTGAGCCCACCGGCGGCCGATCCACACCCCGCCGCCCCGACCGCCGACCGGCACACCAACGCCGCCTCCGGCCGCTCACCGGCCGACCCGACAGCGGCCGCCACCCCCGCCTGCTCCCGAACGCCCGCTCCCCCCGCCGCCCCCGGCTGCCCCTCCCACCTGCCCCAGAACGCCCGCTCCCCGCCGGAGCTGCCCGAAAGACCCGCCCGTTCGGGCAGAAGACCGTGCCCCGACGTGCATACCTGGTATGCCCGGCCACTCCCCTGCCGGACGCCTGCCGACCGGCGGCCGGCCCGGGCGGCACCCCGCCACCAGCGGCCTGACCGCCCGCTCGGGCCGCCGTACCCGGCCCCGACCAGCCGCTACGCCCGGAGCCTGCGGACCCCGCCGACGCCCGACGGCCCGCCCCACCGGCCGTGGACATGGCACGAGCGCGTCAGGTAGACCTGTCCACCCGGCCTCCCCGGAGGCCGCCGGCGCCCGCAACCACCTGACCGCCGTCAGTGAACTCCTCACGAACGGCGGTCGTACGCCGGGCGCCGGAGCGCCGTTCGAGCCGCCGGTGGCGGCCGGAGCCGGGATGCTTCGCTGACGTACCGCCGTCCGCCGGACGGCCCGGACCGCTCGTCGGGCGTGGCTAGACTGCGGCCGAGATGTGGACGGGAAGCTGAGACGATCCGCTTCTACCTGGGGGGATCCGTGTTCATTCGACTGCTGGGGCCGGTGGAACTGCGGGCCGCCGACGGTCGCGCCGTCGAACCGGCCGGCCCCAAGCGGTGCGCCGTCCTGGCCCTGCTGGCGCTCGAACTCGGCCGCACCGTCCCGGTCGAGCGGCTCTTCGAGCTGCTCTGGGGCGAGGCCCCGCCCGCCCGGGCCCGGGCCGCCGTACAGGGGCACATCGCCGCGCTGCGCAAGCAGATCGCCGACTCCCCCTTCACCCTGCTGACCCGCGCACCCGGCTACCGCCTCGACGGCCCGGCCGAGCTGGTGGACGCGCTGCTCTTCGAGCGGCTCACCGCGCTGGCCGCCGGGGAGTGCGCCCCAGGGGGCGACGAGGCCGCCGTCAAGCTGCTGCGCGAGGCCCTGGACCTCTGGCACGGCGGCACGGCCCTGGCCAACTTGCCCGAGACCGGTCTGCGGCACGCCGTCGCCGACCGGCTCGACCGGCGCCGCACCCGCGCGCTGGAGTGCTGGGCCGAGCGCCTGCTGCGGCTCGGCCGGGGCGCCGACGCCGTCACCGACCTCGACCGCGCCGCCGAGGCCGACGGCCTCCACGAGCCGCTGGCCGCCCTGCTGGTCCGCTGCCTCCACCAGGCGGGCCGCTTCGCCGACGCGCTCACCGCCTACCACCGCACCCGGCGCCGGCTCGCCGAGGAGCTGGGCCTCGCGCCGGGCCGCGCCCTGCAGTCGGCCGTGGACGACATGCTCACCGCCGACCCGGACCCGACCCCTGCCGCACCCGCTGCCCCCACCTCGCCGCCCGTACCGGTCGACCCGGTCGACCCGCCGGCCCCCCGCCCGACCGTGAACCAGCTCCCCCGCGCGGCAGCACGGTTCGTCGGCCGCGAGGCCGAACAGCGCTGGCTGGACGCCGAGTGCGCCGGACCGCACGGCGGCGGCAGCCTCGCCGTCGTGACCGGGCCGGCCGGCGCGGGCAAGACCGCGACCGTGGTCCAGTGGGCGCACGCCGCGGCCGGCGCCTTCCCCGACGGCCTGCTCTTCGCCGACCTGAACGGCTTCGGCCCGGGCCACCGCACCGGCCCGGTCGAGGTGCTGGGCAGGTTCCTCCGCGCTCTCGGCGTCGAGGAGCGCGAGCTGCCGGAGGACCGCTACGCCCGGGCCGCGCTCTACCGGGCGCTGACCGGCCGGCGCCGGCTGCTGGTCGTCCTGGACAACGCCGGTGACGCCGAGGACCTCGCGGACCTGCTGCCGGCCGGGCCCGACTGCGCCACCGTGATCACCAGCCGCAGCTCCCTGGAGGACGTGGTGGTCACCGAGGGGGCCGCCCTGCTGCGGCTCGGCGCGCTGCCGGCCGAGGACGCGCTGGGCCTGCTGGAGCACCTGCTGACCCCGGCCCGGGTCCGGGCCGAGCCGGAGGCCTCGGCCACGGTCGCCGAGCTCTGCGACCGCCTGCCGCTCGCGCTGCGGATCGCCGCGGCCCGGCTGGCCGCCCAGCCGGGCTGGGCGATCGCCGACCTCGTGCCCGAACTCGCCGACGAGCGCACCCGCCTGCAGACCCTGGACACCCAGGGCGCGATCAGCGTGCGCAGCGCGCTGGGCCTGACGGTCCGCCGGCTCTCGGCCACCGCCGTCCACCTGCTCGCCCTGCTCGCCGCGCACCCGGGCCCGGAGACCGACGCCCACGCGGCCGCCGCCCTGCTGGCCACCGACACCGCCGAGGCCCGGCGGGCACTCGGCTCGCTGGCCGCCCACCACCTGCTCACCGAGGACACCCCGGGCCGCTACCGCCGGCACGACCTGATCCGCCTCTACGGCGCCGAACTCCTCGACGAGCGGCCGGCGTCCGAGCGCGCCGGCGCCACCCTGGCACTGGTGGACCACTTCCTGGCGGCCGCCGCGCACGGCGCGGGGCTGCTCCAGCCCGGCCTCGACCCGTTCGGTCCGCCGCCGCTGCCCGGTCCGGCCCGGCCGCGGCTGCCCGACGTGCGCGCCGCGCTGGACTGGTTCCGCGCCGAGGAACCCACCATCCGCGGCCTGGTCACCTCGGCGGCCGACCTCGGCGACCACCGGCGCGCCTGGCGGCTGGCCTACCTGGCCAACTGCCTCTACTACGGCGCCGGCCGCCGGACGGACCGGCTGGCCTGCCTGCGCGCGGGGTTGGAGTCGGCCGTGCTGACCGGCGATCCGGCCGCCGTCGCCTCGATGGAGGCCTCGACGGCCCGCGCGCTGAGCGGCCTCGGTCGGGCCGAGGAGGCCCACCGGCTGGCCCTGCGAGCGGTCACCCGCACCGCGGACGCCGGGGGCGACGTCCATGTGCACGCCCTCACCGTGCTGGCGGTGGCCAGCGCGGCCCGCGGCGAGCACGCCGAGGCCGTCCGGCTGGGCGAGCGGGCGATCGCCCTGGCCGGCGCGCACGGCCTCGCGGAGCACGCGCCCTTCGCGTTCAGCAACACCGCCGCCCTGCACGGCTTCGCCGGGGACGCCGGGCAGGCCCTGCGCCGGGCCCGGGAGGCCCGGGCGCTGCTCGCGGAGCACCCGCAGGCGACGTACCACCTGTCCGCCATGGTCAACGAGGCGCACGCGCTCCAGCAGCTCCGCCGCCCGGCCGAGGCCGGACGGGCCTGGCGGGAGACCATGGAACGCTGTCGCGCCGCCGGCGCCGTCCACCTGGAGGCGGTGGCGGAGCGCCACTACGCCGACTTCCTGCTGGACGCCGACCGTCCGGTGGAGGCCGCCTCGCACCTGCGGTCCGCGCACTGCCTGTACGAGCGGCTCGGGGACGCCGGCGTCGCCCGGCAGCTGGAGCGCCGGCTGGCCACGCTGGCCGGCGCGGTCACCGTGGCGCCGTCCGCCCGGCGGGCGTTACCGGCCGCGTCCGGCGCCTGCCGGAGCCGGCCGCCCGACCGCGGCAGCCCGTGCGGGGAGGTCCCGCGCCACCCGGAGGCCGGGGTGCGCCGGAGCACGGTGACGGTCCGGCGGGCCTGCCGGTCCGGTGACCACCACCGGGCCGCCGCCCGGCCGGGCCGGGTCTAGGACGGCCCGGTCTGGGACGGCCCGGGTCTAGGACGGCCCGGCGTCCCCGGCCAGCTCGGCGATCAGCTCCTGCACGCCGTCCTCGCCGAACCGGTGCAGCAGCATCGCCACCCACTCCACCACCTCGGCCCGCTCCAGCGGCGCCCACCCGGGCGCGGACGGGTGCTCGTCGACCACCAGCGCCTCGGCGACCAGGCGCAGCCCGTCCGGCACCGGCAGCAGCCGTGAGCCGTCCAGTCCGCGCAGGGCGAGCCGCCGGGCCGCCGCCGCGACCTCCGCGCCGCCGGCCGGCGGCGCCGGTAGTCCGTGGCCGCACCCCGCTTCGCCCGTCGGCGCCTCCTCCCGGGGCTCCGCGGCCAACCAGGAGGCGATCAGCTCCCGGATCTCCGGCTCGTCCGCCATCTCCACCATGCCAGCAAGCATGCCAGCGCCTCGCTCGGTCATCATCACCGTCATGTGAACGAGAACGGCTGCCACCCCGTGCAGCGTTCAACTACGTCCGCGACCTGCGCCGGGACCACCTCGCCCGCCCCCGGCGCCGTGGCGGACCGACCGTCGGCCACCCGGCCCGGGAGGCAGTGGTCCGTACACACCCCGTCACCCGCCCGGGCCGTTCCGCGCGCCCCGGCGGGAGCGCCGCTACGCGCCGACCGTTCCGTCGATCGCCTCGCGCAGGAAGTCGGCGTGCCCGTTGTGCCGGGCGTACTCGTGGATCAGGTGCAGCATCACCAGCCGCAGCGACACGTCCGCGCCCCACTTCGGCATGTAGCCCGTGACGTCCAGCGACTCCGCCTCCCGCTCGATCCGCCGGGCGTGCTCGACCTCCGCCGTCCAGGCCGCGAAGGCCTCGCCGCGGTCGGCGGCGGCCGCGTCGTACGCCACCTGGAAGTCGCCCTCGGGGGACCAGACGAGCGGGACGTCCTCCCGGCCGATCACCCGGCGGAACCACGTCCGCTCCACCTCGGCCATGTGCCGCACCAGTCCGAGCAGGCTCAGCGTGGACGGCGGGCTCGACAGCTGCTTCAACTGCTCCTCGGTCAGCCCCTCGCACTTCATCGCCAGGGTCGCCCGGTGGTAGTCCAGGAACGCGCGCAGCATCTCGCGCTCGCCCCCGGTCAGCGGCGGAGCGACCCGTGCGTCGGTCGTCCCGGTGGTCGTGGTCGCGGTCGTCGTGGTCGTCTCGGTCGTCTCAGTCATCTCGGTCTCCCGGTCGGGTGGGTGCGGGCACCCCGGCCGGGCACCGCTTCCATCCCAGGCCCATCCCGGCCCCGCTGTCCACCCGATATTCCCGTCCGCCCCGCACCGTGGGCCCGCCCCGTCAACACGCCGTCACTCGCCGTACCTCCCAGGCCTCATTCGTCACGGTCCGCGTTCGGACGCCGACCGGTTTGGGTACGTACCTCGGCGCGCCCGAGGTCCGGGCGCCCGCCTCACGAGGAAGCCGAGCAGCGATGGACCAGAACCGCATTCCCGCGACCGTCCGACGGACGTACGGCGTCGACGACCTGAGTCAGGCCCCCAGCTTCGCGGGCGGATTCATCAACTTCGGCGACTGGAGCGGCATCGACACCGACGCGCCCACCCCGGAGGACCGCATCCGCAGCCAGGAGGAGCTGTACCGCCGGGTGCTGCGCACGTTCCCGGTCCCCACCGAGCGGCTGCGGCTGGCCGAGGTGGGCTGCGGCCGGGGCCTCGGCGCGGCCCTCGCGCTCTGCGAGTTCCGCTTCGCCGCGGTGACGGGCGTCGACATCCACCCGGACCAGGTCGAGCGGGCCCGCGCGGTCAACGCCCGCGCGCTGGCGACGTTCCCGGACCGTCTCGCCTACAGCCTGGGCGCGGCGGACGACCTGCCCTTCCCGGACGCCGCCCTGGACGGCCTCTACTCCGTGGAGGCGGCCCAGCACTTCCGTGAACTGACCGGTTTCGCCCGCGAGTCGGCCCGGGTGCTGCGCCCCGGCGGCCGGCTGGCCGTGACGACATTCTTCAGCTCCGGCCCGGAGGTCGCCGAGCGGCTCAGCATCCTGCTCGGCAGCTTCGCCGAGGGCCTGGACGTCGCCCACCCGCTCGCCGCCTTCACCGACGACCTCACCGCCGCCGGCTTCACCGAGGTCACCGCCGAGTCGATCGGCACCGCCGTCTGGCCCGGTCTGGACCGCTACCTTAAGGACACCGTGCCGCCCGGCCACTGGGCCCGCAACTTCCTCGCCGCCTGGCAGAGCAGCCTGCTCGACTACCACCTCGTCACCGCCACCCGCGTCTGACCGCACCGGGCGGCGCCCCCGGCCGAAATCCGAGGCTCGACGTGACCATGGCGGTGCGCCACACTCTTCCCTTGGCAACACACGCGCTCCCACCGCACCGACCGCCCCATGCCGAGGAGGCGACGCAGCCGCACCGCGCCGCTTCCACCACCGCACATCGGAGAGCACACGGTGACCACGAGTCAGCAACTGGAGATCGACTTCTCGTCCGGCAGATCCGGCACGGGACCGGCCACCTGGGGCCAGCAGGCCATCTGGGACGCCGTGGGCCGGCTGGCTCCGGCCGACGCGCCGCGCTACAACATCACGGCCTCCGCCCCGCTGGACCCGGGCCTGCCGGTGGCGGTCGTGCTGGGCGCCCTGGAGGGCCTGCTCCAGCTGCACGACTCGCTGCGCACCCGGCTCGTCGAGGACGACCGGGGGCGACTGCGGCAGATCGTCGACCCGGCCGGCCGGCTGACCGTGCACACCCGCCGGTGCGACGGCGACGCGGCCGACCTCGCCGCGGTCGGCGCCGCCCTGCAAGAGGAGTTGGCGGCGCTGCCCTTCGACTGCACCGCGCAGTGGCCGATACGCGTCGGCCTGGTCGAGACGGCCGGGCTGGTCCGGCACATGGCGCTCGTCCTCTCCCACACGGCCCTGGACGGCGCGGGCATGGGACTGCTGGTGCTGGACCTCAGCGAGCTGGCGCAGGGCGCCTCGGTGGAAGCCATCAGCACCCTCCGCGGCGCCCAGCAACCGCTCGAGGAGGCGGAGTTCCAGACCTCCGCGCGCGGTCTGCGGCGCGATGTGAACGCCCGCGCCCATGTGGTGCGCAAGCTACGGCTGGGGCCGCCGCGGCTCTTCCCGCCCGCCGCGACCCACGCGCCGGAGCCCTTCCCGAACGCCGTGCTCAGCTCCCCGGCGCTGCTCCGGGCGGTCGACACGGTCGCGGCCGGCCACCGGGCGAGCACTTCGTCGGTGCTGCTCGCCGCGGTGGCGGTGATGACCGCGCGGCTCTCCGGCTCTCCGGACGCGGTGCTCCAGGTGATCGTCAACAACCGGTTCCTGCCCGGGCTGGCCTCCGCGGTGAGCCCGGTGGCCGGCGATGGCCTGTTCCATCTGCCGGACGCGGACGGCGAGTTCGGTGACGCCGTCCGCCGCACCCATGCCGCCTCGATCGCCACCTACCGGCACGCCTACTACAACAAGCGCCTGCTGGACGAGGAGATCGCCCGGCTGACCGCCGAACACGGCCCGCTCGCCGACCGCTCCTGCGTCTTCAACGACACCCGCGACCTGCTCCCGTCGATGCTCGCCGCGCCCGACACCGAGTCCGATCCCGACCCCGGGCCCGACCCCGGGCCCGACCCCGGGCCCGACTCCGACCACGACCCCCGAGCCGGAGCAGGGGCGGCCGACGCCGGCACCACCCTCACCTGGCCGGTCGAGTTCCCGCCGCGCCCCGGCCTCTCCTACGCCCTGGACGCGCTCCAGACCCCGGACGCGCTCCAGCTCGCGATGACGGCGGACAGCTCGGTGCTCCCCCGCCCCGCGATGGAGCGGTTCCTCTACGGCGTCGAGGCCCTGATCCTCAGCGAGGCCCGGGCGCTGGCCCCGGCCCTGGCCGTGCCCGCCTCCTGACCACCCGCGCCGCCGCCCCGCACGGGGGCCCGGCCGACCGCTCCACCGGTCGGCCGGGCCGGTGCGTCAGTGCCGCTGCTCGTGGACCGAGTTGGTCTCCTGGATCTTCTTCCACGACTTCGGCTCCGGCAGCTGCGCCTTGGCCGTCGGCGCCAGGGCCGGCGCGCCGGCCGCGCCGGGCGCCGACGCCGCCGGGACGCCCGCCGAGGAGAGGGCCGGCTTCGAGTCGGTGAACAGCCAGGTGTTGAAGAGCTCCCCGAGCGGCTTGCCGGAGATCCGCTCGGCGAAGGCCTGGAACTGCGGGATGGTGGCGTTGCCGTAGCGGCGCTCGGTCGGCCACCCCTTCAGGATCTTGAAGAACTTCTCGTCACCGACGGCGTTGCGCAGCGCCTGGATGGCCACCGCGCCCCGGTCGTAGACGGCTCCGGCGAACTGGTGGTCCGGCCCCGGGTCGCCCGGCCTGACCGTCCAGAAGGCGTCGCCGGCCGGGTAGAAGGAGTAGACGTAGTCGGCGAGCTCCTGTGCGGTGCCCTCGTTCTCGTGCTCGGACCAGAGCCACTGCGCGTAGCGGGCGAAGCCCTCGTTGAGCCAGATGTCGCTCCAGCGCTGGACGGAGACGCTGTCGCCGTACCACTGGTGGGCCAGCTCGTGCACGACGACGGCGGTGTTGGCGCCGCGCGAGAACTGGGCGGGGCTGTAGAACACCTGGGTCTGGGTCTCCAGGGCGTAGCCGGTCCTCACGTTGGGGACGTAGCCGCCGACCGAGTCGAACGGGTACGCGCCGAAGTAGCCGCTCAGCCAGTCCACCACCTCGCCGGTCCGCTCGACGCTGGCCCGCGCCGCGCCGTCGTTGTCGCCGAGGTCCTTGCTGTAGGCGGTGGTGACCGGCAGCCCACCGGGCGTGGTGTCGGTCCTGATGTCGAACTTGCCGATCGCCAGGGTGGCCAGATAGGTCGCCTGCGGCTTGGCCTCGCGCCAGTTGTAGCGCGTCCAGCCGGCCTTGGAGCTCTGGCCGGTCAGCAGGCCGTTGCTGATCGCCTGGGTGCCGTCGGGCACCAGGACGGAGACGTCGAAGGTGGCCTTGTCGGTGGGGTGGTCGTTGCTCGGGAACCACCAGGGCGCGCTCTCCGGCTCGTTGGCCGCGACGCCGCCGTCGGGGGTGCGCAGCCAGGCGGAGAAGCCGTCGCGCTTCACCTCGCCGGGCTTGTCCGCGTAGCGGACCACCACGGTCACCGGGCTGCCCTTGGCGAGGGGCCGGGCCGGGGTGATCTCCAGCTCCGACTCGCCGGTGGCGGCGAACGTGGCCGGGCGGCCGTTGACCAGGATCTCCTTGACGCCGAGCACGAAGTCCAGGTTGAACCGGGTGAGGTCCTGGGTCGTGGTGGCGAGGATGGTGGTGGTGCCTTCCAGTTCGTCGGTCACGGGCTGGTATTTGAGTCGGATGTCGTAGTGCGAGACGTTGTACCCGCCGTTGCCGGCGTTGGGGTAGTAGGTGTCGCCGATGCCCGCGGCGCCCGGGCCGCCCTGGGCGGCGGAGGCGGGGACGGTCAGCAGCAGGGCGAGCGCGCCGGCGGCGGCGGGGACGAGCATTCTCTTGCGCAAGGCGGTCTCCGGGGTCACTGGGACAGTGGGTCGGATCGATCCCTGTCCCGGCGGGCCCCGGCCCACTCCTCCGGGATGAAATGTTCATGAGAAGAAATGAGCCGACATGGCGCCGCCGCGCGCCCGTCACCCCCGACCGCTCGCGACCCGGACCCGACCCGGCCTCACGCCCCCAGCGCCACCGGCGCCCGCACCAGCGAGCCGTACTCCGTCCACGAGCCGTCGTAGTTCTTGACGTCCGGGTACCCGAGCAGCTCGGTGAGCGCGAACCAGGTGTGCGCCGAGCGCTCCCCGATCCGGCAGTACGCGATCACCTCGCGGTCCCGGGAGACCCCCTGCCTGCCGTACAGCGCGCGCAGCTCCTCGGCGGACCGGAAGGTGCCGTCGTCGTTGGCCGCCTGCGACCAGGGGATGTTCACCGCGCCGGGGATGTGCCCGGGCACCTGTGCCTGCTCCCGCGGCAGGTGCGGCGGGGCCAGTGCCTCGCCCCGGTACTCGGCCGGCGAGCGGACGTCGACCAGGACGGCGTCGGTGCCGGGCTTGGCGAACACCTCGGCCGTGGCCAGCACCTCGTCGCGCAGCGCCCGCACCTCGGGGTGTTCGGGCCCGCTCAGCCGGAGGGCGCTGTGCTGGTAGTCCATCACCTCCTGGCTGAGCTCCCGCTGCTCCAGCTCCCACTTCTTGCGTCCGCCGTCGAGCAGCCGCACCGGTCCGAAGCCGCGCAGCCGCAGCAGCCAGTAGGCGTAGGCGGCGAACCAGTTGTTGTTGCCGCCGTACAGCACCACGGTGGTGTCGTCCTCCACGTCGGCCGCGCGCAGCAGCTGCTGCACGCCCTCGCGGTCGGCGTAGTCGCGGCCCACCCGGCTGTGCAGGTCGGTGGTCCAGTTCCAGCCGACCGCTCCGGGGATGTGCCCCTGCCCGTACGCCGTGGTGTCCTCGTCCACCTCGACGATGCGGACGGTGCCGTCGTCGAGGTGCCGGGCGAGCCACTCGGTGGGGACCAGCGCCTCGGGGTGTGCGTAGCCGTTGCCGGTCATCGCCGCCCTCCTTCACTCGGACTCTTCGAACCTACGTCCGACCGCAGGGCCCGGCCACCCCCGCCCGCCGCGGCCCGCTATCCCTCGGCCCCGGCCGGCCGCACCACGTAGTACAGGTTGAGCACGTCGCCCTCGACCCGCTTCGTCTCCATCGCGCCGAATCCGGCCTCGGCGAGCATCCGGCGGGCCGTCTGCTCGCCCCAGACCGTGCCCAGCCCCGCACCGCCCTCACCGAGCGAGACCGTCATGCAGTAGAAGGTCGACAGCGCGTACAGCGCCGGGGCGAGCGGGTGGTCGATGTTCTCCTCCAGCCGGCTGCTGGCGGCGATGTCGCCCATCAGGAAGACGCCGTCCGGCCGCAGCGCACCGGCGACGGCGGCCAGCGTCCGGGCCGGGCGGGCCAGGTCGTGGATCACGTCGAAGGCGGTGACCAGGTCGTAGGAGCCGGAGAGCGCGGCGGAGTCGGCGACCTCGAAGCGGGCGTTGGCCAGGCCCAGCTCGGCGGCCTCGGCCCGCGCCGCTTCGATGCCGGCCTCCGAGATGTCGACCCCGGTGCAGCGGCTCTCGGGGAAGGCCCGGGCGATCAGGTTGACGGCGTGCCCCTGCCCGGTGCCGATGTCGAGGGTGTCGATCCCGGCCCGCAGCCGCTCGGTCAGCCCGGGCACGAGCGGGAGGATGGCCTCCACCAGGGCCACGTCGTACACCCGCCGCGACTCCTCGCCCTGCAGGGCCTGGAACCGCGGGTACGCCGAGTAGGGCACCCCGCCGCCCTTCCGGAAGGCCTCCACCACCTGCTGCTCGACCTCGCCCATCAGCGCCAGGTACTGCATCAGCCCGGCCATGTTGTCCGGGCCGGCCGCCCTGGTCAGGGAGGCCGCGTGCTCGGGCGGCAGCGCGTAGGTGGACCGCTGCGGGTCGTAGTCGACGATCCCGCCGACCACCATGGCGCCCAGCCACTCCCGGACGTAGCGCTCGTTCAGCCCGCCGGCGCGGGCGATCTCCTCACTGGTCGAGGGGGCGAGCCCGGCCATGGTGTCGAAGAGCTCGGTCTGATGGCCGATGCTGGCCATGAATCCCAGGCAGGCGTCGTTCAGCAGGTGCAGGGTGCGCCCCGCGAACTCCTCTTGCCGGACCGGATCGAGTGCCGAAGCGGACATCATTCCTCCTCCGCCGTCGGAGCCGACGCGAACCCCTCCCCCAGCCACGCTACGCCGCCCGCCCCGCGGGGGCCGATCGGCGGCGGCCCCACGGATCGGCGCGGGCGGCCCGGCGATGACGACCGGGCCGCCCCGCGCCCACCGGGGTCGGCCGGCTCAGGAGAAGACGACGGACCGCAGGTGGAGCCGGTTGCTGTACTTCTTGCCCGGGAGCATCACGAAGAAGACGTCGCCCGCGCAGTCGAAGTCGAGGTAGACCGTGGCCGTCGAGCGGGTGTGGTTCTCGGGCGCGAAGGCCGGAACGTCGGTGGTGGCGCCCGGGAGGTCGACGCACTCGCCGCTCACCTGGTCGGCCAGACCGGTCTCCGCCCCGCGGCCGACCTTGTAAAGGAAGTCACCGGTGGCCGCACCGGCGGAGGCGGGTACCGCGAGGACGAGGGCGATGGCGCTGGCGGCGGCGAGCGTGGCGTTGCGGAGACGCATGGGGGAGGGGCCTTTCAGGGCGGTACACAGGGGTACCGGGGAAACTGATGCGAGAACACCCTAGAAGCCCAAAAAGCGCAGAAACGGTTCTTCCAATCCACTCTTTCGAGTGGTTTAGACGGAAATGCCGCTACCTGGCACCACTCCCCCGCACATGCGTCCTCACCCCGGCGGTGCGGTGAAGTAGTACCCGGAGTCGATCAGGACCGGCAGGTACGCCTTCAGTGCGGCCACCGTCTGCGAACGGTCGCCGCCGCCGTCGTGGTTGAGCACGATCGCGCCCGGCCGGACGTCCTTCAGGATCCGCTCGGTGATCACCGAGGTGCCCGGCCTGGCCCAGTCGCGCGGATCCACCGACCACCCCATCGACCGCATCCCGAGCGAGGCGCTGACCTTGAGCGCGGCCGTGGACCAGTCCCCGCCGGGCGCGCGGAACCAGGTCGGCGGCTTCCCGGTGGTCCGGTTCAGCAGGTCGGAGGTGCGCTCCAGTTCGTCGCGCACCTTGCCCTCCGAGAGGCTCCGCAGATCCGGGTGGGTCCAGGTGTGATTGGCGATGTGGTGGCCCCGCGCCGCGATCTCCCGGACCAGCCCGGGGTGCTCGACGGCGTTCTCGCCGATCAGGAAGAAGGTGGCCCTGATCCGGTACTGCTCCAGCAGGGCCAGCACGGTCGGGGTGTGGCGCGGGTCCGGGCCGTCGTCGATGGTGAGGGCCACCACCCGGCGTTCGGCGTCGAGTTCGTACACCGGCTTGCTCTCGGCGGCCGTCAGCACCCGGGGCGCGGCGACCGGCGCGACCGAGGCGGCGGGTGCGGAGGAGGCGGGGGCGGCGGGCGCCGAGGCGGGGCCGGCCGCGGAGGCAGAGGCGGAGGGGGCGGGCGAGGGAGCCGCGGAGGGCGGGGCCGAGGCGGCCGAAGCCGTCGCGGCGGCGGCGGGCACGGCGGCGGGCCCGTCCGAGGCCGCACCGGCGGCCTCGGCACCCGGCGCGGCGGCGGCCGCGCCGTCCAGCCCCTCCGACCCCCGGCAACCGGCGACCCCGAGCAGCGACATCCCGGCCGCGACCAGTAGCAATCTACGCGAAGTAATCTGACGATCAGACAGCATGATCGATGCTTCCCCCGCGAACCGTCACGCCTCCCACCGGCAACTCCGACGGCCCCCAGCATCACTCCGACGGCCCAGCCCCACCGCACCCCGGCGGACCGGGTGACCACCGCCCCGACCGGACCGCTACGCTGACCTCCCCAGTGTGATGATCTGTCTTCAGAGGACGTGGCCATGACGACAAGTCAGGACTTCTCCGACCAGGCCCAGGACGACGCCGTCGAGCTGAGCGAGTGGCAGCGCTTCGGCGTCGACACCAGCGCTCCGCACTCCGCACGCGTGTACGACTACTGGCTGGGCGGGAAGACCAACTTTCCGCCGGACCGCGCCATGGGACAGGCCATCGAGCAGGCCGTCCCCAGCGTGAAGGCGATGGCCAAGGAGAACCGGGCGTTCCAGGGCCGCGCCGTCCGCTACCTGGCCCGGGAGCAGGGCATCCGGCAGTTCCTCGACCTCGGCACCGGCATCCCCACCTCGCCCAACACCCACGAGATCGCCGAGGCGGTCAGCCCCGGCACCCGGGTGGTCTATGTCGACAACGACCCGATCGTGCTCGCCCACGCCCGGGCACTGATGGTCTCCACGCCCGCCAGCCGCACCACCTACATCCACGCCGACCTGGGCAAGCCCGCCGAACTGCTCGGCGACCCGGCGCTCACCTCCACGCTGGACCTCGACCGGCCGGTCGGCCTGCTGATGATCGCCGTCCTGATGCTGGTCGCCGACGAGGACGACCCGTGGGCCAAGGTCGCCGCGCTGCGCGACGCGCTGCCCAGCGGGAGCTGTCTGGCGCTCACCCACCCCACCCAGGACTTCGACCCGGCGAGCGTCGCCAAGGTCGCGGAGGCGGCCCGGGCCGGCGGGATGACCCTCGTCCCGCGCACCCGTGACGAGGTCGCCGCGTTCTTCGACGGCTGGGAGCTGATCGAGCCCGGGGTCGCCCCGGTGATGGGCTGGCGCCCGGACGGCGAGCCGCCGGCCGACCCGACCGCCGCCTACTACTGGGGCGGCGTCGCCCGGAAGCCGTAGGCGCGCCCGTCGGCACCCCCCGGGGCGGACCGGCCCCGGGGGCCCGCTATTTCAGCAGCCTCGACAGCCGCCGGTCCGCGAGCGGCTTGCCGCCGGTCTGGCAGGTGGGGCAGTACTGCAGCGAGGAATCGGCGAACGACACCTCGCGAACGGTGTCCCCGCAGACCGGGCACGGCTGCCCGGTCCGGCCGTGCACCCGCAGGCTGAGCTTCTTCTCCGCCTTGAGGTCCCCCGCCGCCAGCCCGCGGGAGCGCTCCACCGCGTCGCGCAGGGTGGCGCCGAGCGCCTCGAACAGCCGGGCCCGCTCGTCCTCCGTCAGGCTCGACGCCAGCTTGTACGGCGACATCCGGGCCGCGTGCAGCACCTCGTCCGAGTAGGCGTTGCCGACCCCGGCCAGCACGCCCTGGTCCCGCAGCACGCCCTTCAGCCGGCGGCGCTCGCCGCTCAGCAGGGCGGTGAAGTCCGCCAGGGTGAAGCCCGGGTCCAGCGGGTCCGGGCCGAGCCGGGCGACACCGGGGACGGCGGCCGGGTCCGTCACCACGTACACCGCGAGCCCCTTCTTGGTGCCCGCCTCGGTGAGGTCGAAGCCGTCCCCGTCGGGCCCCTCCAGCCGCACCCGCAGGGCCAGCGGGTTCTTCCCGCCCGGGCGCGGGGGCTCGGCCGGCAGGCTGTCCTTCCACCGGAGCCAGCCGGCCCGGGCCAGGTGGACGACCAGGTGCAGGCCGCCGGCCTCGATGTCGAGGAACTTCCCGTGCCGGGTGACGGGGCCGACCGTCCGCCCCTCCAACGCCGTCACCGGCGGGTCGTAGGTCTTCAGGGCGCTGATGGCCACCGGCTGCACCCGGGCGATCACCCGCCCGGTCAACCGCTCGGACAGGAAGGCGCTGAGGGCCTCGACCTCGGGCAGCTCCGGCATGCGCCCAGTCTCGCGCAGACCTCCGGCCCCCGCCCGCCGGTCGCCTTCCGGTCGTCCGGTTGTCCCGGTCGTCCGGTTGTCCGGTTACCGCCGCTCTCGTTGCCCCGCGGCGGCCGGTGGGCGCAGGCTGGAGGTGCCCCGCACCACCGCAGCGCCCGAGCCCGGGAAAGGTCCGGCCCCCTCATGAGCACGCTCGAAGAGCAGATCGACATCGATGCCCCGGTGCTGGCGGCCTGGGAGCAGCTGCACCGGGTCCACGACTACCCGCGGTTCGTGGGCGGGGTGCGCAGCGCCTACCCGCACGGCACCAGCCTCGCGCACCTCGGGGTGGAGATCGGCGGGACCGAGCGCGACGTCGAGACCGAGATCACCGACCGGGGCCGGGGCCGGGTGATGGCCTGGCGGACGCTGAACGGCCCGCGGCTGCACGGCGCGTTCGCGCTGCTCCCGCTGGACCGGAGCCACACCCGGCTGCAGATCCGCGTCGAGTACGACCCGGAGACGGTGCAGCAGGTGTTC
This sequence comes from Kitasatospora sp. NPDC022856, assembly GCF_055561235.1. Classification (NCBI taxonomy): domain Bacteria; kingdom Bacillati; phylum Actinomycetota; class Actinomycetes; order Kitasatosporales; family Streptomycetaceae; genus Kitasatospora; species Kitasatospora sp. NPDC022856. The sequence continues at coordinate 132,157 of NZ_JBVHHE010000012.1, forward strand.
GGCGGGCCACGCGGCTTCGCCCAGGCCGGCGCGATCGAGCGGGTGGTCCGTGCCGACCTGGAGCTGTTCCGGGAGATCGTCGAGGCCCGGACGGCCGCCGCCCGCCCCGGGCCGGCTGCCGAGAGCCCGCGATAAGGATCGAATAAGCCCAGCTCAGAGCTGGTGGTGAGGATCTTCACAGGAGTCCGTCGGCCAGGTCGTCCACCGTTCAACCTGTGGCAGACTCGGATGCCATGAGTACCGGCCCGGCCACCAGGACGCTTCGCGCGGCGATCTTCGCCGCGCTGGCCGTGCTGCTCGCCGGGCTCGGCCAGGTGCTGGTCACCGGACGCCCGCTGCCGCTCGGCACGCTGGCCGTGGCCGGCGGCGCCGTCTTCGCGGTGGCGTTCGCCCTGGCCGGATCCGAGCGCGGCTTCCCGGCGATCGCGGCGGTCTTCCTGCCGCTGGAGCTGGGTCTGAGCGCGCTGTTCGACTTCGCCCAGAGCACCTGCCCCTCGCTCCCGCCCGGCTCCGCGCGCGGCTTCGAGCCGCTGCTGTGCGGCGGCGGCTCGCTCGGCGGGGTCCTGCTGGGCCACGGTGTCTCCCGGTCCGCCGGCCTGCTGGTGCTGCTGGCACTGCACGGCGCGATCGCCCTGGCCGCCGCCTTCTGGCTGCGCCGCGCCGACGCCGCGCTGAGCGCGTTCGCCGCCTCCGCCCGGGTGCTGGGCGACTTCGCCCGGCGCTTCCCGGCCGCCGCCGGCCACTGGCTGCTGCTGCTCGCGGCGCCCGTCCCGGCCCGGCCGCTGGTGCGGATGCCGTTCCCGCGCGCCAGCCGCGTGCGCGTCCCCGTCGAGGACGTGCTGCTCAGCCCCGCCGTCCGTCGTGGGCCTCCGGTGCCCGTCCCGGCCTGCTGAGAGCACTCTCCCGAGCGTTTCCCGGCCGGTCGTTCTCGCCGCGCGCCCGTGCGCGCCCGCCCGTCACCGACCGAGAGCACAGGACGACACCCGCCATGAGCAAGAAGCCCCAGCCGATCAACGCCAGGACGACGAACACCCGGACCGCCAGGAGCGAGGCCCGGCGCGCCGCCACCGAGCGGATGCGCGAGGAGCGCGAGCGCACGGAGCGGGCGGCGAGGATCCGCCGCCGGACGATCGTCGGCGCCGCCTCCGCCGCCGTGCTGGCGCTGGCCGCCGGTGTGGCCTTCGCCGTCGGCGGCTCCTCCGGCCCGGCCGACACCGCCGCCGCCGGGCCGCTGGTCGTCCCCGCCAACGCGGGCGGCGCCGACGGCACCGTGATCACCTACGGCAAGGCCGACGCCCCGCACACCCTGGAGATCTACGAGGACTTCCGCTGCCCGTACTGCGAGCAGCTGGAGACCACCAATGGCAAGACCGTCCAGCAGCTCGCCGACGACGGCACCTACAAGATCGAGTACCACCTGGCGACGTTCCTGGACCAGGGCCTGGGCGGCAAGGGCTCGCGCACCGCGCTGGCCGCCGCCGGGGCGGCGCTCAACGAAGGCGTGGACAAGTTCAAGCAGTTCCACGACGTGCTGTACGCAAACCAGCCCGACGAGCGCAACGACGGCTTCGCCGACGTGAACCGGCTGCTGGACCTCGCCGAACAGGTCCCGGGTCTGAAGACGGACGCCTTCGTGAAGGCCGTCCAGGACGGCACCTACGCCCCGTGGGCCAGTCAGGTGAACAAGGCCTTCGACAGGAGCGGGGTCACCGGCACCCCCACGGTGAAGCTGGACGGTACCAAGCTCGACGTCTTCACGAACGGCGCGCCCGTCACTCCCGAGCGCTTCACCGCGATGGTCAAGCAGGTGACCGGGTGACGGCCGCCGGTACGGTCGCCGCACCCGCGCGCGGCCACGGCGCGAGCCGGCCGTTCGCGCTCCTGCTGCTGATCGGCGGCGCGATCGGGATCTTCGCCTCGGCCGTCCTCACGCTGGACAAGATCCGGCTGCTGGAGGACCCGTCGTACGTCCCCAACTGCAACATCAACCCGATCATCAGCTGCGGCTCGATCATGCGCAGCGACCAGGCCCAGGCCTTCGGCTTCCCCAACTCGCTGCTGGGCCTGGTCGGCTTCGCCGTGGTGATCGCGATCGGCGCCGGCCTGCTGGCCGGGGCGACGTACCGGCGCTGGTTCTGGCTCGGCCTCCAGGCCGGGACGGTGTTCGGGATCGGTTTCGTGACCTGGCTGATGTACCAGGCGCTGTACCGGATCGGCGCGCTCTGCCCGTACTGCATGGTGGTCTGGGCCACCATGATCCCGCTGTTCTGGTACACCACCCTGCACAATCTGCGCACCGGCGTGATCCCGACCCCGCGCGCCCTGCGCCCGGTGGTGCGGGAGGCCGCCCGCTACCACTGGGTGGTGCCGGCGCTCTGGTACGCGGTGATCGTGCTGCTGGTCCTCGACCGGTTCTGGTACTACTGGCGGACGCTGGTCTGAGCCTCCCACCGGCTCCGGGCTCGTCGCGGCCCGGAGCCGGTACCTCCGGATTCGATGCCCCCGGCGTCGGGGCTCAGACGCCGGCCGGCTCGAACGCGTAGGCCGCCACCTCGGCCAGCAGCGCCGCCCGGCGGTCCTCGTCCAGGAACGAGGCGCGGAAGGAGTTGGCGGCGAGCAGGCGCAGCGTCTCGGGCGCGAGCGCGAGGGCCCCGGCCACCGCACGGAAGTTGTCGTCGACGTAGCCGCCGAAGTACGCCGGGTCGTCGGAGTTGACGGTCACCAGCAGGCCGGCCGCGAGCATGGCGGGCAGCGGGTGGTCGGCCAGCGTGTCGACGCAGCGCAGGCGCACGTTGGAGAGCGGGCAGAGGGTGAGCGGGATCTGCTCGCGGACCAGGCGGTCGACCAGCGCCGGGTCCTCCAGGCAGCGCAGACCGTGGTCGATCCGCTCGACCCCGAGGACGTCCAGGGCCTCGGTGACGTACGAGGCCGGGCCCTCCTCCCCCGCGTGGGCGACCCGGTGCAGCCCGGCCTCGGCGGCGCGCCGGTAGACCTCGCGGAACTTGGCCGGCGGGTTCCCGACCTCCGCCGAGTCGAGCCCGATCCCGGTGATCCGGCCGAAGTGCGGCCGGGCGGCCTCGAAGGTCTCCAGCGCGGACTCGGCGGACTCGTCCCGCAGGAAGCACATGATCAGCCGGGTGCTGACGCCGTACCGCTCCTCGCTGCGGTCCAGGGCCCGCCCGAGGCCCTCCACCACCACGTCCAGCGGCACCCCGCGGGCGGTGTGCGCCTGCGGGTCGAAGAAGATCTCGGCGTGCCGCACCCCCTGCCCGGCGGCCCGGGCCAGGTACGCGTCGGCGAGGTCGGCGAAGTCCGCCTCGGTGCGCAGCACCGTCATCAGCGCGTAGTAGAGGTCCAGGAAGGACTGCAGGTCGCTGAAGGAGTAGGCCCGGCGGAGCTCCTCGGTGTCGGCGTACGGGAGCGTGACGCCGTTGCGCGCGGCGAGCGCGAAGGCGAGTTCCGGCTCCAGGGTGCCTTCGATGTGCAGGTGGAGTTCGGCCTTGGGCAGCGACATGGGTGATCGTTCCGAGTTCTGGGAGGGAAAGGAAGGGACGTCAGGATAGTCATCGTACGATCCGGTCACCCGATCACCACCTCGCCGGGCCCCCGTGGGCGGCGGCCGGGCCGCACGCCTCGCGAAAGCCCCCGGGGGCGACGACACTGCCGGTACGGGAGTCCCGTCGGCACGCCGGTGTACCGGCCGCGGTCGGGGGCACCCGGGTACGGGGGGATTCGCGCCGAGGAGGTAGTGGACCATGCGGCACCCGGACGACGCTCCGCACACCAGGCCCGCGGGGATCTCCCCGCACGCCCTGGGCAACGACACCCTGCTGCACGAGCTGGAGCAGCTGCACCGGACCAGGCACGAGACCTTCCTGTACGGGTCGGAGGAGGCCCTGAAGCGGCACACCCTGCGGACCGGGCAGCTGGAGGCGGAGTACCTGCACCGGTTCCCGAACCGGCTGGTCACGGCCGGCCGGACCAGGGCGGGCGCCCGCGCCCGGGAGGCCGCGGCGCGGGTGGAGTCGCTGCCGGAGTGAGGCCGCGGCGGTCGGCGCCCGGCGGGACACGCCGGGCGGCGGTGGTGCGCTCGGGGCGGGGTGTCGGCCAGGGTGGAGCAACGACTCCGGAGCAATCCCCCACGGACACCTGGGAGCCCACCGCATGGCCATCGCAAGCGTCAACCCCGCGACCGGCGAGACCCTGGAGACCTTCGAAGCGCTGGACGCCGCCGGCATCGAGCAGCGGCTGGCCCGCGCCGAGGCGGCGTTCCAGTCCTACCGCACCACCTCCTTCGCGTACCGCGCCGAGCTGCTGCGCCGCGCCGCCGACCTGCTGGACGCGGACCTGGAGTCCGTCGCCCGCACGATGACCGAGGAGATGGGCAAGCCGCTGGCGGCCGCCCGCGCCGAGGCCGCCAAGTGCGCGAAGGCGATGCGCTGGTACGCCGAGAACGCCGAGGGGCTGCTCGCCGACGAGCACCCCGCCCCGGCCGACGTCGCCGACTCCGGCGCCGCCCGGGCCTACGTCCGCTACCGCCCGATCGGGGCGGTGCTGGCCGTGATGCCGTGGAACTTCCCGTTCTGGCAGGTGATCCGGTTCGCCGCGCCGGCCCTGATGGCGGGCAACGTCGGCCTGCTGAAGCACGCGTCCAACGTCCCCCGGACCGCGGTGGCCCTGGAGGAGCTGTTCCGCCGGGCCGGGTTCCCGGAGGGCTGCTTCCAGACCCTGCTGATCGGCTCGGGCGCGGTGGAGGGCGTGATCCGCGACCGCCGGGTGGCCGCGGTGACACTGACCGGCAGCGAGCCCGCCGGGCGGGCGGTGGCGGCGACGGCCGCGGACGAGGTGAAGAAGGCCGTGCTGGAGCTGGGCGGCAGCGACCCGTTCGTGGTCCTGCCGAGCGCCGACCTGGACGCCGCCGTGGCCACCGCCGTCCGGGCCCGGGTGCAGAACAACGGGCAGTCCTGCATCGCCGCCAAGCGCTTCATCGTGCACACCGCCGTGTACCGGCCGTTCACCGAGGCGTTCACCGCGGCCATGCGGGCGCTGACCGTCGGCGATCCCATGGAGGAGGCGACCGAGGTCGGCCCGATGGCCAGCAGCCAGGGGCGGGACGACCTGGAGGAGCTGGTCGAGGACGCCCAGGCGCACGGGGCCGCGGTGGAGTGCGGCGGCCGCCGCCCCGCGGGCCGGGAGGCCGGCTGGTTCTACGAGCCGACGGTGCTGACCGGCATCACCCCGGCGATGCGGATCCACCTGGAGGAGACCTTCGGCCCGGTCGCCACCGTCTACGAGGCCGCCGACCTGGACGAGGCGGTGGCGCTGGCCAACGACACGCCCTTCGGGCTCAGCTCCAACGTCTGGACCACCGACCCGGCCGAGCAGGAGCGCTTCGTCCGGGACATCCAGGCCGGCGGGGTGTTCTTCAACGGCATGACCGCCTCGCACCCGGCCCTGCCGTTCGGCGGCGTCAAGCGCTCGGGCTTCGGGCGCGAGCTGAGCGGCCACGGGATCCGGGAGTTCTGCAACATCACCACCGTCTGGGTGGCCTGACGGCGGCCGGGGCGGGGCCGTCCGGGCCCCGCCCCGGCCGGGGTCACGCGGCCATCCGGTGCCTGCCCTGGCCGGGTGTCATCCAGCGGGCGACCATGCCGCACAGCGCGATCAGGGTGACGCCCCACACGATGCTGAAGACGATCAGCCAGGGCAGCGAGGTCACCTGGGACCCGACGGCGCCGAGGCCGAGCGAGAGCGCGAGCATCAGCACCACGGCCGTCGGACCGAGACTGAGCAGGCCGTGCCAGGCCCGGTGCGCCAGGCTCGGGTGCCGCGGCGCGTCGGGGCCGGTGTCGAGCGCCTTGTAGGTCAGTAGGTCCATCTGGGATCGCCTCCGGACGTCGGGGACTGCCGGTGATCAGCTCACCAAGGCCTCACGAGACCTTGCGGGGAGCTGCGGACTTCCTGCTGGTGGTCTTCTTCGCGGCCGCGGCCGGCTTCGCGGTGCCGGCCGCGGCCCTGGTGGCGGCCCGGTCCGCGGCGGCCCGGCCGGTGGCCGTCCTGGGAGCAGTCGCCTTCTTGGCCGCCGCTTTCCCGGCCGTCGCCTTCCCGGCCGTCGCCTTCCCGGCGGGCGCGCGCTTGCGGGCTGCCGGGGCCTCCACCGGGGGCGGCTCCTCCACCGCCAAGCCGGCCTCCGGTTCGGCGCCCGGCCCGGCCCGGCGGCCGCGGTGGGCGCCCTCGGCCTGCTTGAGACTGCTGCGCAGCGCCGCCATCAGATCGATGACGTTGTCCGGAGCCTCGCCGGACTCCTCCTCGTGCGGCACCTCGACGCCCTGGATCCGGGCCTCGATGACCTGCTGCAGCGCCCGCTGGTAGTCGTCGTGGAGCTGGGAGAGGTCGAAGTCCTCGGAGAGCGTGTCCATCAGCGAGCGGGCCATCTTCAGCTCCTGCGGCCGCACGGTCACCTGCTCGTCGGGCGCGATCCCGGCCGCCGGGCGGACCTCGTCGGGCCAGATGCAGGTCTGCAGCACCAGCGTCCCGTCGTGCACCCGCAGCACGGCCGGCGACTCCCTGGTCCGCAGCGCGATCTTGGTGACCGCGATCCGGCCGGATTCGGTGAGCGCGTCGCGCAGCAGCGCGTACGGCTTGGCGGCGGCCTTGTCGGCGACACCGACGTAGTAGGCCTTGGAGAACATCAGCGGGTCGATCTCGGCCGCGTCCACGAACGCCAGCACGTCGATGACCTTCTTGCTGGGCAGCGGCAGCTCGGCGAGGTCCTCGTCGGTGAGGGTGACGGTCCGCCCGTCGGGAGACTCGTAGCCCTTGGCGATCTCCGCGTAGGGGACTTCCTTCCCCTCCTGCTCGCAGTACCGCTTCATCCGCACCCGGCCGCCGTCCTTCGCGTGCACCTGGTGCAGCGGGACGTCGTGCTCCTGGGTCGCGGAGTACAGGTGGACGGGGATGCTGACCAGCCCGAAGCTGATCGTCCCCTTCCAGGTGGTCTGCATGGGGTGTCGCCCCTTCCCGGACGGTCCCCCTCCCGGAGATTTCCACTGTGCCCGGATTCACCCCGATCGGCCACACGGTCCCGGTCCGGGCCGACGCGGCGGGCCGGACCGGGCCGGACCGGCGGACAATGGCCGGGAGCCGAGGAGGTGGCGCCATGCCGGGGACGCGCCCGCCCCCGCCGTCCGAGCGGACCACGTACGTCGTGTCGTACGCCGTGGCCGGGGAGCCCGGGGTCCGGCGGGCGGAGGTCACGGTGGTGCCCGGGTACTCGCAGGAGAGCGACATCCCGCGGATCCTCGCCGCCCGCCTCACCGGGCGGCCGGAGGGCGCGCGGATCGTCCTGCTGGAGCTTCGCCCGGCCTGAGGGTCCGGCCGGGCGCGGGGGCGGGCCGACGGGCCCGGGCTGGACCCGCCGAACGGAGGCACCGGGGCGTGTCAGCGGGTGATCGCCCCGGATCGCCCGGCACCGCTCCCTAGCATCGGAACTCCGTGGTCCCGCCCGACCAGGCGTGACGGAACGTCACCCCCGGCCCCAGGAGCGTTCATGCCCTCGTCCTCGGGCGGCCCCGCCCGCATCCCCGGCCCGGCCCGCCCCCCGCAACCGCCCCGGCGCGGCGCCCTGCGGCGACTGGGCGAGTGGTGCGCGCGCCACTCGGTCCTGGTGATCGTGCTCTGGCTGGTCGCCCTGGCCGGCGTCCAGGTGATCGACCGGGCGGTCGGCGGGACGTTCTCGGACGACTTCTCGCTCTCGGACACCCAGGCGCAGGAGGGCCGCAACGTCCTCCAGGCGCACGAACCGGCGGCCGGCGGCACCAGCTCCCAGGTGGTGCTCCACGACAGCCAGTCACTGACCGGATTCCGGAGCCAGATCGACCAGGTGGTCGGCTCGCTGAGCGCGCTGCCGCACGTGCAGTCCGCGCAGAGTCCGCTGCCGCCCGCCGGCCAGCCCTCCCCGCCCGGCGGCCCGCTCGCTGCGGACGGCCTCACCGGGTACCTCACGGTCCGCTTCGACGTGAACCCCACGACCCTCGGCGACGACTACCTCGACGGCGTCGACACCGCCGTCGCCCCGTTGCGGGCGGCCGGGGTGGAGGTCGAGTACGGCGGGCCGCTGGGCGAACTGGCGCGCCCGGTGGCCGACGACCGGGTCAGCGAGCTGATCGGCTTCGGGGTCGCGATCGTCGTTCTGCTGATCGGCTTCGGCAGCGTGATCGCGGCCGGCCTGCCGCTGGTCACCGCCCTGATCGGGGCCGTCGTCGGCCTCGGTGTGCTCGGCCTGCTGGCCGCCGCCACCACCTTCGCCACGGTCGCCCCCACCCTGGCGACCATGATCGGCATCGGCGTCGGCATCGACTACGCGCTGTTCCTGCTCACCCGGCACCGACAGGGCCTGATGGACGGCAAGGACCCGGTGGCCTCCGCCGGGCACGCCGTGGCGACCAGCGGCCGGGCGGTGCTGGTCTCCGGCTGCACCGTGGTGATCGCGCTGGCCGGTCTGGTCGTCTCCCGGGTCAACTTCATCGCCAAGCTCGGCGCCGCCGCGGGGGTGACGGTGATCTCCGCCGTCCTCGCCGCACTCACCCTGCTCCCGGCCCTGATGGGCCTGATCGGCCGCCGGATGGACCGCTGGACGGTGCATTCGCCGGTCGCCGAGACCGGCGTCGCGCCCGGCGAGGAGATCACCGGGACGTGGCACCGCTACGCCCAGCGGGTGGAGCGCCGCCCGTGGTGGTTCCTGGCCGCCGGGGTGGTCGTCGTCGGCGTCCTCGCCATCCCGCTCTTCTCCATCCAGCTCGGCCACATCGACGACGGGGCCGACCCGACCACCTTCACCGACCGGCGCGCCTTCGACCTGATGTCCGACGCCTTCGGCCCCGGCTCCAACGGCCCGATCACCGTGGTCGTCGACCAGAGCGCCGTCGCGGCCGACGCCCGGCCGGCGCTGCTGAGCTCCGTGCAGCAGGCGCTGGCCGGCACGCCCGACACCTCCGGCGTCACCCCGCTCCAGACCAGCTCCGACGGCGACGTGCTGTTCGACACCGTCACCCCCGCCCAGCGGCCGCAGGACGAGCAGACCACCCGGCTGGTCGGGCACCTCTCCGGCACCGTCCTGCCGCAGGCCGTGGCGGGGAGCGGCGCCAAGACCTATGTGACCGGCACGACGGCCGCCCAGGTGGAGTTCGCCGACATCGTGGCCGCCCGGCTGCTGCCGATCATCGCGGTGGTGGTCGGCCTGGCCTTCCTGATCATCCTGGCCGTCTTCCGTGGCCTGCTGATCGCGGTGAAGGCGGCCGTGCTCAACCTGATCTCCATCGCCGCCTCCTACGGCGTCCTGGTGGCGGTCTTCCAGTGGGGCTGGGGCGGGCCCGCACTGGGGGTCGCCGGAACGGTCCCGATCGAGAGCTACGTCCCGATGATGATGTTCGCCATCGTCTTCGGCCTCAGCATGGACTACGAGATCTTCCTGCTCTCCCGGGTGCACGAGGCCTGGCTGAGCACCGGGGACAGCCGGGGCAGCGTGGCTCACGCCCTGGAGATCACCGCCCGGGTGATCACCTGCGCGGCGCTGATCATGGTCAGCGTGTTCGCCGCCTTCATCGTGAGCGACAACATCGTGATCAAGATGATGGGCCTCGGGCTGGCCGTCAGCGTGCTGATCGACGCCACCGTGGTCCGGCTGCTCCTGGTCCCGGCCGTGATGACCCTGCTGGGCCCCGCCGCCTGGTGGACGCCCCGCTTCCTGGACCGGGTGCTCCCGCACCTCGACACCGAGGGCGAGGGCGAGCGGGCCTGAGGGTGGCGGGGCGGGCCGGGCGGGCCGGACCGCCGGGCTCAGGCCCGGAGCGAGGCCAGCGTGACGATGGTGATGTCGGACGGCGCGCCGACCCGGACCGGCGGGCCCCATGCCCCGGCCCCACGGGTCACGTACAGCTGGGTGTCGCCGTACCGTTCCAGGCCGGCGACGGTGGGGTTGGCCAGTTCGGCCAGGTAGTTGCCCGGCCAGAGCTGGCCGCCGTGGGTGTGGCCGGAGAGCTGGAGGTCGACGCCGTGCCGGACGGCGTCGTGGATGGTGACCGGCTGGTGCGAGAGCAGCACCGAGGTGCGGGCCCGGTCGCGGTCGCCGAGCGCCTTGTCGAAGTCCGGGCCGTCGCCCTCGGTGCGCCCGGCGATGTCGTTGACCCCGGCCAGGTCGAACCCGTCGAGCTCCACCCGGGCGTTCTGCAGCGGGTGGACGCCCAGCTCGCGGACGAAGTCCACCCACGGGGCCGCGCCGGAGAAGTACTCGTGGTTGCCGGTGACGAAGTACGCGCCGTCCCGCGCCCGCAGCTGCGCCAGCGGCTCCGCCGCACGCCCGAGTTCGGCGACCGAGCCGTCCACCAGGTCACCGACGATCGCGATCAGGTCGGGCTGCGAGCCGTTGATCGTGTCGACGATCCGCCGGGTGTGCTCACGCCCGAGGATCGGGCCCAAGTGGATGTCGCTCACCACGGCGATCCGGTAGCCGTGCGCCCGCGCGGGCAGCTTCGCCAGCGGCACGGTCACCTGCTTCAGACGCGGCCCCCGCAGCACCCCGTAGGTGCCGGTGCCGACCACGGCGGCCGCCGCGCCGGAGGCGCCGATCGCGAGCGTCCGGGCGACGAAGAGCCGGCGCCCGGGCGAGGGCGCGGTGGTCGGCACCGGCTCGGCGGCCGCCGGCCCGGCTCCGTCGCCGTCCACCGCCGCGGGGGCGGCCACCGGCTCCGGCGGGGTCACCGCCCGCGGACGCGGCAGCCGGAGCAGCAGCGGGCGGAGGGCCTCGCCGACCGCCACCGCCATCAGCAGGTAGAGCAGCACCGCCAGCCAGAGGTAGCCCGGCCAGGCCAGCCAGCGCTCGACGGACATCGGCAACCCCCGCCCGCCGACCAGCGCGCCCAGCGAGAGCAGCGGCAGCACGACGGCCAGCACGGTGCCCGCACGGCGCCACCGACCGCCGGGAGCGGAGACGTCGAGCACCAGGCGCCGCCAGAGGTACCAGTGCGCGAGGGCCAGCACGGCCAGGACGGCGAGGACGCCGATCACCACGAGGACGATCATCACGCCGCCAGTATGAACGCCCGCCCGGCCGGCGCCGACGACGGCCCCCGAGGCCGCCGGACCGGCTGGCGCTGTGTCAGATTTGAGCTTTCCACCACCCCGGTCCACCTGCTCTGACCTGGCGCTTTGTGTCCGCTGAGCGAACATTTCCAAAGGCCTTGTTCCGATACTCGTAGGTAGAAGTTAAGTTGCACCGCAATGCGCGGGTCCGTCCCCCACCCTCCGGCGTTCGAGCCGAGGGGCAGCCGCGCGGGAAAGGCACAGGGCACCCTCGATGAGTGCGGAAACCACCACCTCGGCCGGCTCGCCGCCGGCCGATGCCGCTCCGCAGCAGCAGAAGCAGCTCCAGCACGGTCAGGGCGCCGACGGGCACCTGAAGGCCGGGCTCAAGAACCGCCACCTGTCGATGATCGCGATCGGCGGCGTGATCGGCGCCGGCCTGTTCGTGGGCTCCGGCGCGGGCATCGCGGCCACCGGCCCCGGCATCCTGCTCTCCTACACCCTGGCCGGCGTGCTGGTCGTCCTGGTCATGCGGATGCTCGGTGAGATGGCGGCGGCCGACCCGCAGAGCGGATCGTTCTCGGCCTACGCCGACCGGGCGCTCGGCCGCTGGGCCGGCTTCTCGATCGGCTGGCTGTACTGGTTCTTCTGGGTCGTGGTGCTGGCCGTCGAGGCCACCGCCGGGGCGAAGATCCTCAACAACTGGGTGCCCGGCGTGCCGCAGTGGGCGTTCGCACTGATCGTGATGGCGGTGCTGACCGCCACCAACCTCTTCTCGGTGGCCTCCTACGGCGAGTTCGAGTTCTGGTTCGCCGGCATCAAGGTGGTGGCGATCGCCGCCTTCCTGGTGATCGGCACGCTCGCCGCGTTCGGGCTGCTGCCCGGCACCCACGCGGTCGGCACGGAGAACCTGACCGGCCACGGCGGCTTCCTCCCGCACGGTGTGGGCGCGGTCTTCACCGGCATGCTCACCGTGGTCTTCGCCTTCATGGGCAGCGAGATCGTCACCCTGGCCGCCGGCGAGTCGGAGGACCCGGAGAAGGCGGTCAGCAAGGCCACCAACAGTGTGATCTGGCGCATCGGCATCTTCTACCTGGGCTCGATCCTGCTGGTCGTGACCCTGCTCCCGTGGGACTCGGCGGCCGTCAAGGGCAGCCCCTACGTCGCCGTGCTGGAGCACGTCGGCATCCCGGGCGCCGGCCAGGTGATGGACGTGATCGTGCTGACCGCCGTGCTCTCCTGCCTCAACTCGGGGATGTACACCGCCTCCCGGATGGCCTTCTCGCTGGGCCAGCGCGGCGACGCCCCCAAGGCCTTCGCCTCGGTGACCAGCCGCGGCGTGCCGCGGATCGCGATCCTCGTCTCGGTGGTCTTCGGCTTCGTGGCGGTGTTCTTCAACTACACCTCCCCCGACACCGTCTTCTCCTTCCTGCTCAACTCCTCCGGCGCGGTGGCGCTCTTCGTCTGGCTCGTGATCTGCTTCTCCCAGTTGAGGATGCGCAAGATCATCGAGCGCGAGACGCCCGAGCGCCTGACCGTCCGGATGTGGCTGTACCCCTACCTCACCTGGACCGCGATCGGCATGATCGGCTTCGTGATGGCGTACATGTTCACCGACGCCGACGGGCGGAAGCAGATGTACCTGTCGCTGGTCGCCGCAGCCATCGTGCTGACGGCATCGGCCGTGGTGGGCCGCAGGCGACGGGCTGCGGCAGTGGCGCCGGCTGCCTGAGCCGCCGCGCCGCCCGCACGCCGGGCCCGGGAGCCGTTGCGGAGGCTCCCGGGCCCGGTGGCGTTTCCCGGCCCGGCGCCCGGGGCCGGGCCCGTCTCCGGCGCGTGGTGCCCTTTCCGGCCCGGTGCCCGGCGGGCCCGCCCCCGGTACCGGATCAGGACGGGACGGAGATGACCCGCCGACGCCCAGCCCCTACCCTTCCCCCTATGCGAGATCTTGCAGCGGGGTTGGGGTACCTGGCCAAGGGCCAGAAGTGGGTGGGCCGGCACGGCCGCTGGTGGGGCTTCGGGATGCTGCCCGCGCTGATCACCCTGGTCGGGTACGTGGTGGCGCTGGTGTTCCTCGGCGGCTGGTCGGAGGAGCTCGCCGAGTGGGCCACCCCGTTCGCCGACGGCTGGGGCTCGCCCTGGCAGGGCCTGCTGCGCACCGCCCTCGCCGCGATCGTCTTCGGCGGCGGGCTGCTGATCTCCGTCATCACCTTCACCGCCGTCACGCTGCTGGTCGGCCAGCCGTTCTACGAGTCGCTCTGCGAGAAGGTCGACGAGACCGAGGGCGGCGCGCCCACCCCGCCGGACGTGCCGCTCTGGCGCGAGCTGGCCGTCTCGGCACGGGACAGCCTCTACGTGCTGGTCCGGGTGGCCGGGTTCGGCGTCCTGCTGTTCGCCTGCGGGTTCATCCCGGTGGTCGGGCAGACGCTGGTGCCGGTGGCCGGGTTCCTGGTGTCCGGCTTCTTCCTCACCGTCGAGCTGACGGCGGTGGCCCTGCAGCGCCGCGGCGTGCCGCAGCGCGAGCGGATCCGGCTGCTGCGCTCCCGGCTCGGGCTGGCCTTCGGCTTCGGCGTGCCGCTGATCCTGGGCTTCCTCGTCCCGTTGGTGACCGTCCTCGCGATGCCCGGCGCGGTGGCCGGTGCCACCCTGCTGGCGCGCGACCTGGTGCCGGTGGAGGACGCCGAGGACGAGCAGGACCGGCAGGACCGGCAGGACCGGCAGGACCAGGCGGACGACGCGGGCGGGGCACCCGGGGTGCCCGGGTACGGGCCCGGGTACGGCGAGCAGCGACCGGTGCCGGGGAACCCGTACGCGACGGGCCCGGAGCCGGTCCGGCCGTACGGGGGGCCGAACCCGTACTCCTCCCGCTGAGGGCCGGGGGCGCGGAGCGGTGACCGTCCGGTCACCGCGCGTCGCACCGGGGCCGCCGCGCTGTGAAGCCGCCCACACGGCTCCGCACTGCTACTGCCCTCGATAGTTGTCGCCGGGCCGGGGTCCGCCCACGCAGCCGCGGAGCGGCGCCCCCCGGCCGTGCCGGCCCAGTGGCCGGCCCCGGAGCGGACCGCGAAGAACGCAGGCCACCGCGCCGATTCACCCCCTGCTCCGTCGGACCGGCGGTCGACCGGCCGTCGGTCGACGGGATCGGACCGCCCACCTCGAAGCGCCCGGCCGCGGCCGGGCGCTTCGCCGTTCGGGCCGCCCCACCCACTACCCGCCGTAGTAGCCGCTGCCTTTGCCGCCCCCGCCGGGCTCTGCGAAGAATGGCCAGTCGCCAGGCAGCGCGAACCGGTCCGTCCGCCGCGCGTCCCGCCCGCCCCGCCGTCACGGCCGGGGTGCCATGGCCGTCCCGGACGGCATCGCGGGCCCTGTCCGCCCGTGTCCTCGTGCCGGAGCCCCCGTGCTCCCCGGTACGGCCCCCGACGGAAAAGGATCGTCCGCTCCATGCAGCTCAGCCATGCCCGCCGCAACTCGCTGATCACCGGTATCACCACCCTCGTGGTGGCGGGTGCGGCCACCGCCGCCCTCGCCGTCCCCCAGAGCGGCGGCAGCGTCGCCGAGGCGGCCGCCCCGGTGGCCGGTGTCTCCGTGGACGGGCAGCCGGTGGCCGCCCAGGCCGACCCGGCCGCGGCCGACGCCGCTGCTGCGGCCGCTGCCCAGGCGCAGGCGCAGGCCCAGGCACAGGCCGAGGCGGACGCCGCCGCGCAGGCGCAGGCCGCCGCGCAGGCCCAGGCCGAGGCGAAGGCGCAGGCGGACGCCAAGGCCAAGGCCGACGCGGAGGCCGCCGCCTCCCGCTCGCAGGAGCGCGCCGCGCTCAACGCCAAGCCCACCTACTCCGGCAGCGCCCGTGAGATCGCCGCCCAGATCGTCCCGGCCGGCCAGCTGCAGTGCTTCAGCAACATCGTGTCCCACGAGAGCAGCTGGAACCACCTCGCCGTCAACGCCTCCTCCGGCGCCTACGGCCTGGTCCAGGCGCTCCCCGGCTCCAAGATGGCCTCGGCCGGCGCCGACTGGCGCACCAACCCCGCCACCCAGATCAAGTGGGGCCTGGACTACATGAACTCCCGGTACGGCAGCCCCTGCGGCGCCTGGTCCTTCTGGCAGAGCCACCACTGGTACTGAGCCGACCCGGCCGGTAGCAGCCCCGAGGACCCCGCGCGGCAGACCCGCGCGGGGTCCTCGGCCTTTCCGTACCGCGAGGTCCGGGACCGCCCCGCGACCGGCCCGTCCGCGCGGGCACCGGCGCCGTCGTCGGATCCGGCCGGCGGCGCCGCTCGACGTGGACACGCCCGGCATGACGGGTGAAGATATGGCGCACGCTCGTACGATTTGACGCGGATTGATCAGAATTACCGACCGTCAGGGCTTTGCCACCTTCCGGCCGCGCTCCTACGCTCCGGCCTCATGCCCTCTCCCCTGATCAGCGTCGTGCTCCCCGCCTACGACCAGCAGAAACAGCTGGCGGAATGCCTCGACTCGCTCCTTGCGCAGTCCTTCCGCGACTTCGAGGTCATCCTGGTCGCGGACCGTTCCCCCGAGACCCCGGCCGACCTCGCCGACGCGTACGCGGCGCGGCACCCGCAGGTCTCGGCGCTGCACCTCAACGCCGCCGTCGGCGTGGGCGTCAGCCGGGACGCGGGCGCCGCCCGGGCGACCGGCGAGTACCTGCTCTTCCTCGACGCCGACCACCTGCTCCCCCGGGACGGCCTGCGCTCGCTCGCCGACCGGCTGGAGCAGACCGGCCCGGTGGACGTGCTGCTGTTCGGGCACACCCGGCGGCACGGCGGGCGCGACTGGCCGGGCGGCGCGGAGGCGGTGCTGGCCGAGGCCGGGCCCGAGGTCACCGGGCCGGCCGCCCGTCCCGAGCTGCTCGGCGCGCCCGCGCTGATCTGGGACCGGCTGCTACGGCGCGACTTCTGGCAGGGCCGCGCGCTCGCCTTCCCGGACGGCCGCTACGAGGAGATCCCGGCCGTGCACCGGGCCATGCTGACCGCCGGACGGATCGCCGTGCTGCCGCGCGCCTGCGTCCAGCTGCGGCGGCGGGAGACCGTCCACCCGGCCGGCTCGCCCGGCAGCAGCCAGTTCGACATCTTCGACCAGTACGAGCGCAGCTTCGCCCTGCTGGACGAGGTGGCGGCCTGGCAGCCGGAGCTGGAGGCCGTCCGCGACGCCCTGTTCACCCGGATGGTCCGGCACTACCTGTTCGTGTTCGACCTGGCCGGGTGCGTGGCGCGGGCCGAGCGGCCCCAGTTCTTCCACCGCGCCGCCGAGCACCACCGCCGCTTCCAGCCGGCCGGGCACCGGCGGCCCGGCGGGCGCGAGGGCGTGAAGTTCTCGCTACTGGCCGGCGGCGCCTACCCGGCCTTCGAGATGGCCAAGCTCTCGCACATCGCCAAGGGCACCCTCACCGGCTCGGCCCGCCGCCGGGCCTCGGCCTGACCCGGACGGCATCCCGGCGGCAGGAGACCGGACGTCCGTCCGGCGGAGGCGGAGCCGGCGTGCGGCCGACACTCCGTCGGCCGCACGCCGGGGTGGCCCGTACCGGGTGCGCCGTCCGGCTGGGATGATCGGCGGCGGTACGCCGAGCCCACCCCCGGGAGGACCCACGTGAGCCGACCGTCCGCCGCCCCCGGCGCCGACCTCGCCCGGGAGCTCGCCGCGACCCTGCGCGGCGACGTCCGCTTCGGCGCCGCAGAGCGCACCGTCTACAGCCACGACGCGTCCAACTACCGCCACCTGCCGCTCGGCGTGGTCAAGCCGGCCGACCTCGACGACGTCCGGACGGCCGTCGCGCTCTGCCGGCAGTACGGCGTACCGGTGGTGCCGCGCGGGGCCGGCACCAGCATCGGCGGGCAGGCGATCGGCCCGGGCGCGGTCGTCCTGGACTTCCGGCGCCACCTGGGCGCGGTGCACGGCGTGGACCCGGAACGCCGCACCGCCCGGGTCGAGCCGGGCGCCGTGCTGGACCACCTCCAGCGGGCCGCCCGCCCGCACGGCCTGCGCTTCGGGCCGGACCCGTCCACGCACAGCCGGTGCACCCTCGGCGGCATGATCGGCAACGACTCCTGCGGCGCCCACTCCGTCGTGTGGGGGCGCACCTCCGACAACGTCGAGTCCCTCGACCTGCTGCTCGCCGACGGCACCGAACTCACCGTCGGCGGCCCGCTCGGGCCCGCCGAACGCACGGCGCTGCGCGCCCTGCCCGGGCGCGCGGGCCGACTCCACCGCGACCTCCAGGACTTCACCGACCGCAACCTCGCCGTGATCCGCCAGGGCATGCCGGACCTGCCGCGCCGCACCTCCGGCTACCCGCTGGACGCCCTGCTCCCCGAACGCGGCCACCACCTCGCCCGGGCCCTCACCGGCACCGAGGGCACCTGCGCGCTGCTGCTCGGCGCCACCGTCCGACTGGTCGAGGACCCGCCCGCCCGCGCCCTGGTGGTGGCCGGCTACCCGGACGAGACGGCCGCCGCCGACGCCGTCCCCGCCCTGCTGCCGCTGCGCCCGCTGACCGTCGAGGGCATGGCCGCCGACCTGATCGCCGCGCTGCTCGCCGCCGGACCGCGCCCACCCGCACTGGACCGGCTGCCCGAGGGCGCCTGCTGGCTCTTCCTGGAGACCGCCGGCGCGACCCCCGCCGAGGCCCTCGACGCGGCCCGGCGGCTCGCCGACGCCGTCCGCCGGGAGCGCTCCGCCACCACCTCCGTCGTCACCGACCCCGGCGAGCAGCGCCAGCTCTGGGGCGTGCGCGAGGCCGGCGCGGGGATCGTCACCCGGCTGCCCGACGGCGGCGAGGCCTGGCCCGGCTGGGAGGACTCGGCCGTCCCGCCGGAGCGGCTCGGCGACTACCTGCGCGACCTGCGGGCGCTGCTGCGCCGCCACCACCTGCGCGGCGTCCCGTACGGGCACTTCGGCGAGGGCTGCGTCCACCTGCGGATCGACTTCCCGCTCACCGCGCCGCACGGGCCGGCGGTGTTCCGGGAGTTCCTGGAGCAGGCCGCCGACCTCGCGGTCTCGTACGGCGGTTCGCTCTCCGGTGAGCACGGCGACGGGCAGGCCCGCGCCGAGCTGCTGCCCCGGATGTACCCGCCCGGGATCATCGCGCTCTTCGGCGAGTTCAAGCGGATCTGGGACGCCGACAACCTGCTCAACCCGGGTGCCCTGGTGGACCCGCGCCCGCTCGACGCCGACCTGCGGCTGGCCGGGCCGGTACGCGCGCTCCCGCTCGCCCTCCCGTACGCGCGGGACGACGGCAGCCTCGCCAAAGCCGTGCACCGCTGCGTCGGGGTGGCCAAGTGCGTGGACCCCGAGACCGGGGTGATGTGCCCGAGCTACATGGCCACCGGCGAGGAGCGCCACTCCACCCGAGGCCGTGCCCGGCTGCTCGCCGAGATGCTGCGCGGCGCGGAGGGCGCGATCCCGGACGGCTGGCGCTCACCGGAGGTCAGGGAGGCGCTGGACCTCTGCCTCGGCTGCAAGGGCTGCGCCGGCGACTGCCCGGTCCACGTCGACATGGCCACCTACCGGACCGAGTTCCTGTACCAGCACTACCGGCACCGCCCCAGGCCCCTGTCGCACTACTCGATGGGGTGGCTGCCGCTCTGGCTGCGGGCCGTCGCACTCGCCCCCGGCGCGGCCAACGTGATCGCCCGGTCCGCCGCCGCAGGCCCGCTGAAGCGGCTCGGCGGGGTGGACCGGCGCCGACCGGTCCCGGTGTTCCCGCCCGAGACCTTCACCCGCTGGTACCGCCGTCACCGCGCCACGCACCCGGCCCCGGCCGGCACACGCCCCGTCCTGCTCTGGCCGGACACCTTCTCCGACCACCTCCAGCCGAACGTGCTGCGCGCCGCCGTCGAGGTGCTCTCCCACCTGGGCTTCGACGTCCGGCTGCCGGACGGCCCCGTCTGCTGCGGGCTCACCTGGTACTCCAGCGGCCAGCTGGGCACCGCCCGGCGGGTGATGCGGCGCAGCCTGCGCGCGCTCGCCGCCACCGGGCTGCCCGCCGACACCCCGGTGGTCGGCATGGACCCGAGCTGCACCGCCACCCTGCGCGAGGACCTGCCCCGGCTGCTCGGCGCCGACGGCCGCCCGCTCGCCGAACGGACGCGCACCTTCGCCGAGTTCATCGACCAGTACGCGCCGGACGCCCCGCTCCCCCGGCTCCCGCTGGACGCCGTCACCCAGACACACTGCCACCAGCACGCCGTCCTCGGCACCGCCGCCGACCGCCGGGTGGAGGCCCGCACCGGTCTGCGCAACCGCGTCCTCGACTCCGGCTGCTGCGGGCTGGCCGGCAGCTTCGGCTTCGAGCGGGGCCACTTCGAGGTGTCCGTGACGATCGCCGAACGCGTGCTGCTGCCCGAACTGCGAGCGGCGGCCCCGGACACCGTCGTGCTGGCCGACGGCTTCAGCTGCCGCACGCAGATCGCCCACCTGGCCGAGGGCCGCCAGGCCCTCCACCTCGCCGAACTGCTGCAGCGGGGCCTCCGGGAGCAGCGCTGACCGCCCGGTGGGAGCGGCGCGCGACCCTAGACCGCCTGCGGCTCCTGCACCTCCGTCGACCGCGGCGGCTCCTCCGCGCAGACCGCCGAGACGAACTCCGCCAGCCGGGCCTGCGGCAAGCCGCGCGCGATGTCCGCCTCGCTGATCATCCCGACCACCTCGTGCTCCGGGTGGTTGATCACCGGGAGCCGGCGCACCTGGTACTGCTCCATCATCCGCAGCACCTGCTCGGCGTCCTCGTCCGCCTCCACCGTCATCGGCCGGCCCTGGGCGATCTCGCCCGCCGTCACCTGTTCGGGGTCGCGGCCCTCGGCGACGCACTTCAGCACGATGTCGCGGTCGGTCACGATGCCGAGCAGCTTCTGCCGCTCACCGCAGATGGGCAACGCCCCGACGTCGCGTTCCCGCATGATCCGGGCGGCGGAGGCGAGGGTCTCGTGCTCACCCACGCACGCCGCCCCCGGGTGCATGATGTCGCTGGCTCTGGTCATGATCGGCCTCCTGACGTGCCTGCCACTCCCGTCCCTCCATCGTGGTCCGGGCCCGGGGGCGCCGCCACCGGGCCCGGCGCGGGGTGGTCGGGGCCGTTCAGCCGGCCCACCGGCGACTGCTCCAGCACCTCCTCCAGCGGCGGCAGTTCGAGCTGCTCCACCTCCGGAAGCCGCGGCGGTTCGGCCGGTGGCGGCTCCGCGCCCGCCTGCTCGCCGCCGTCGCCCGCCGTCCTGCGGTTCACCTCCGCCGCGCTGTCCAGGAACCGCAGCAGCTCGACCGGGAACGGCAGCACCAGCGTCGAGTTCTTCTCCGCCGCCACCTCCACCACGGTCTGCAGCAGCCTCAGTTGGAGCGCCGCCGGAGTCGCGCTCATCACCGCCGCGGCCTCCGACAGCCGCGCCGAGGCCTGGTACTCGCCGTCCGCCGTGATGATCCTCGCCCGGCGCTCCCGCTCGGCCTCCGCCTGCCGGGACATCGAGCGCTTCATCGACTCCGGCAGGGCGACGTCCTTGATCTCGACCCGGTCGATCTCGATGCCCCAGCCCAGCGCCGGGCTGTCGATCATCAGCTCCAGTCCCTGGTTGATCGGCTCCCGGTTGGCCAGCAGGTCGTCCAGCTCGCTCTTGCCGATGATCGAGCGCAGCGAGGTCTGGGCGACCTGCGAGATGGCGAAGTTGTAGTCCTGCACGTTGACGGTCGCCTTCACCGGGTCCTCCACCCGGAAGTAGACGACCGCGTCCACCCGGACGGTCACGTTGTCGCGGGTGATGCCCTCCTGGGCGGGGATCGGCATCGTCACGATCTGGACGTTCACCTTGCGCAGCCGGTCCGCCACCGGCATCAGCCGCACCAGCCCGGGGCCCTGCACCTGCTCGCGCACCCGGCCGAAGCGGAACACCACGCCCCGCTGGAACTGCTGCACGACCCGGACGCTCAGCCCGGCCCACACGGCCACCAGTACGACGGCCGCCAGCACCGCATCGAATATCAGCATCGCGGTCTCCTCGCGCGCACCACCGCCCCGGCGGTCGCCGCCCCGGCCCGGCCGGGGGCCGCCGGAGCAGCCGATTCCACGCTACGCCTGCGGAGGCGCCGCCGGAACGGGCCGCCCGTCGGCCGCCGGCCGCCGGCCGCCGCGCCTAAGATCGTCCCCATGTCCCAGCCCGCAGTCGACGGCCCGGCCACCGACCCCGAGGACCCGGGCCACCCCGTCGCGGCCGCCGCCCGCACGGCCACGGTCCCCGCGCTGGACGCCGTCGTCACCGGCTGCCGCGCCTGTCCCCGCCTGGTCGAGTGGCGCGAGGCGACGGCCCGCACCAAGCGCCGCGCCTACCTGGACTGGGACTACTGGGGCCGCCCGATCCCCGGCTTCGGCCCGCCCGACGCGCCGCTGGTCCTGGTCGGCCTCGCCCCCGCCGCGCACGGCGGCAACCGCACCGGCCGGATCTTCACCGGCGACCCGTCCGGCGACCTGCTCTACGCCACGCTCCACGCGCTCGGGCTGGCGAACCGCGCCGAGTCCGTCCGGCACGGGGACGGCCTGCGCCTGCACGGCGTCCGGATCACCGACCCGGTGCGCTGCGCGCCGCCCGACAACAAGCCGACCACCGCCGAACGGGACACCTGCCGCCCGTGGATCACCCGCGAGCTGGAGCTGCTGCGGCCGACCGTGCGGACCGTCGTGGCGCTCGGCGGCTTCGCCTGGCAGGCGCTGCTACCGGCGGTCGCCGCCGCCGGCTGGCGGGTGCCCCGGCCCCGGCCGGTCTTCGGCCACGGCGCCCGGGTCGCCCTGCCGGCCGCCGACGGCGGACCGCCGCTGGAGCTGTACGGGTGCTACCACGTCAGCCCGCGCAACACGAACACCGGCCGGCTGAGCACCGTCATGCTGCGCGAGCTGCTCCGCGAGGCCGCCCGTTCGGCCGGTCTGGACCCCCTCCCGGAGCGCCCGGTCGCCGGTGGGGAGCCGTAGCCGTCCGGCGGCCCCTCAGCCCGCCAGTACCTCGGTCAGCAGCCCGCCGACCAGCCGGACGCCGTCCTCAGTGAGGATCGACTCGGCGTGGAACTGCAGCGAGGCGAAGTGCGGGCCGCGCAGCGCGTGCACCTCGCCGGTGTCCGCGTCGCGGCTCACCTCGACCAGGCCGACGCCCTCGCACTCGACCTTGGCCTCGACGCTGCGGGCCGCGAAGGTGTTGTAGAAGCCCACCCGCTCCCGGACGCCGAAGAGGTCGATCTCCCGCTGCACGCCCTGGTTCGGCGCCTCCCGGCGGACCAGCGGGAGGCCGAGCCGCAGGCCGAGCACCTGGTGGCTGAGGCAGACCGCGAAGAACGGCCGCCGCTCCCGGAGCAGCGTGTCGATCGTCGACCGCAGCCGCGCGATCTTGGGGTGGCCCGCGCCGCGCGGATCTCCCGGGCCGGGGCCCATCACGACGAGGTCGTACCCGTCCGGCGCGTACGGCTCGTCGAACCGGCGGACCGTCACCGCGAGGCCGAGCGAGCGGAGCTGGTGGTCGATCATCGCGGTGAAGGTGTCCTCCGCGTCCACCACGAGCACCCGGCGACCGGTCAGGGCGGGCCTCGGCCGGGAGCGCGCGGACGCCGGTGCCAGCCAGAAGTCGGCGATGCCGGCGTTGCGCCGCTCCAGCGCGGCCCGGACGTCCGGGTGCGCGCCGTAGACGGCCGGGGCCTTGGCCGGGGCCCTGGCCGGGGTCAGGGCCGGGGTCGGGGCCGCCGGGCCGTCCGCCTGGAGGGCCGCGAGCAGGCCCGCCGCCTTCGCCCGGGTCTCGGCCACCTCCTGCTCGGGGTCGGAGTGGCGCACCAGGGTGGCACCCACCCCGATCCGGACCCGGCCCGCGTCGTCGATGTCGGCCGTGCGGATCAGGATCGACGAGTCCAGCGCGGGTCCGCCGTGCTCGTCGCGCCCGATCAGCGCGACCACCCCGCTGTAGTAGCCGCGCCCCTGCGGCTCGTACCGGCGGATGACCCGGCAGGCGCTCTCCAGCGGGCTGCCGGTGACGGTCGGGGCGAACAGCGTCTCGCGCAGGATCTCCCGCGGATCGCGGTCGGTGCGCCCCTCGATGAAGTACTCGGTGTGCGCCAGCCGCGCCATCTCCTTGAGGTACGGGCCCACCACCCGGCCGCCCTCCGCGCAGATCCGGGCCATCATCTTGAGTTCCTCGTCCACCACCATGTACAGCTCGTCGGCCTCCTTGCGGTCGGCCAGGAAGTGCATCACCCCGGGCAGGGTCGGGCCGGACTGCGGGTACCGGTAGGTCCCGCTGATCGGGTTCATCACGGCCTTGCCGCCGGCGAGGCTGAGGTGCCGCTCCGGGGTGGCGCCGACGAACGTACGGGCGCCGGTGTGCACGATGAAGGTCCAGTAGGCGCCCGACTCGCCCCGCACCAGCCGCCGGAAGAACGACAGCGCGCTGTGCGTGGTGTAGCCGGTGATGTCGGCGAGGAACGAGCGCTTGATGACGAAGTTCGCGCCCTCGCCCCGGCCGATCTCGTCGCCGACGACCCTGCGCACCGTCCCGGCGTAGGTCTCGTCGTCCACGTCGAAGTGGCCGCCGGCCAGCGTGATCGGCACGTCCGGGAGCCGTCGCAGCACCTCGGCCAGCGGCAGCACGCCCTGGTCGGTGACGGTCATCGCGATCAGCGGCTCGCCGTCGTCGGCGCAGGCGTAGCCGCGCTCGGCGATCTGCCGGTAGGGGACGATCGCCAGCACCTCGTGACGGGCGTCCCCGGCGGCGGCCCCGGCGGGGACGGCCCCGGCGGGGACGGGGAGCTCGGCGAGCGTCCCCGGCGTCGACACCGCGCCGACCAGCACGTCCAGCGCGTCCGGCCCGGTCGACTCCGGGCGGTGGATGAGGGCGAAGGGCGGCGGCCGCAGCCCCAGGACGCGGTCCAGCAGGTCCACGGGGTAGGGCGCCGCCCCGGCCCCGGTCATGCGCCGGCCTCCCCCGGGCCACCGGCCGCGACGGCGGCCGGCCGGAGCGCGGCGAGGACGTCGTCGGTGGTGACGACCACGGCGCAGCGCCGCGCCGCGTAGTCCAGGGCCAGCCGGTGGTACTCCTCGGAGAAGTCCGCGACGGCGTCCGCCACCAGGAACGGCTGGATGTCGTTGGTGAACGCCTCGACCGCGGACATCAGCACCCCGACGTGCGCGTAGACGCCGCAGAGGACGAGCTGGTCGCGGCCCTGCTCGCGCATCCGGTCCAGCAGGCCGGAGCGGAAGAAGGCGCTGTACCGCCATTTGGTGAACACCCAGTCGGCCGGGGCCGGTTCGAGCGGCTCGACGACCTGCCGGTCGACCGGGTCGACCCGCATGCCCGGCCCCCAGAAGTCCTTCAACAGGCCGCGCTCCTCCTCGGTCATGCCACCGGGCTGGGCGGTGTAGGCGACCGGGACCCCCAGGGCGGCGCCGCGCTCGCGCAACCGGGCGGCGTTGCCGACCAGGTGGTCGCGGACGGCCGCGGGGAACGGCCGCAGGAAGTAGCGCTGCATGTCGTGCACGAGCAGCACCGCCCGGTCCGGGTCCACGGTCCACCGGGCGGTGTTGCCGGGCAGGTCGGCCGCGGTCGGCATCGGGTACGGCGCGATGGGGGGTATGCCCGCCATGGCCTTCCTCTCCTGGGTTCCTGGGTCTGGGTTCCTGGGTCGAATCGCTGGTGGGGCTGGTGGGACCGAGCGCTGTCGGGCGGGAGCGGACGGGCCGCCGGGTGGGTGGTGCGGGCGGCCGCGCCGGTGGGCCGGTCCGGCGCCGCGGCCGCCGGGGGCGGTGGCGTCCGCTGTGCCGGACCGGGGCACGGTGGCGCCGCGGGTACGCGGCGCCGGGGCGGCGGGTGGGCTCAGCCCTGGGCCGCGGCGGCGCCCACCGGGGTCGACCGGCCGGTCAGCCACCAGGCCGAGACCACGGAGAGGGCCTGGCCCGGGTTGAGCCGGGGGTCGCAGAAGCTCGTGTACTTGGCCCCGACCTCGTCGATCCGGGCTTCGCTCTGGACGCATTCGGTCACGTCGTCGGGAGTGGTCTCCAGGTGGAGCCCGCCCGCCGTGCCGCCGGCGTTGCGGACGGCGTGCTGGAACTCCCGCACCTCGCGGGAGATCTCCCGCACGAACCGGGTCTTGAGGCCGTCCGGCGTGCTGACGGTGTTGCCGTGCATCGGGTCGCTGAGCCAGATCACCGGGTGGCCCGCGGCCTTCACCGCCTCGACGAGGACGGGCAGCCGCCCGGCCACCGCCTCGGCCCCCATCCGGGCGATCAGGGTGAGCCGGCCCGGCTCGCGCCGGGGGTCGAGCCGCTCGCACAGGGCCAGCAGGTCGTCGACCGCCATGGTGGGACCGACCTTGCAGGCCACCGGGTTCATCACCTCGGCGAGCAGGGTGACGTGGGCGCCGTCGACCTGCCTGGTCCGCTCGCCGATCCACGGCCAGTGGGTGGAGGCGAGCAGCAGCCGTCCCTCGTCGTCCCGGCGCAGCATGGGGACTTCGTAGTCGAGCAGCAGTGCCTCGTGGCTCGTCCAGACGGGCGTCCCGAGGGAGAGGGGCCCGCCGCGGCTGCGCCAGCCCAGGTGTCCCATGACGTCGTAGGCGGTCTGGTAGCCCGTCAGCAGTCTCAACGGGTCGGGGCGCCGCAGCTCCGGGTCGGGCTCCGGACTGTTGACCATGTGCCCCCGGTAGACCGGCAGTTCGACGTTCCCGACCCGCTCGGTGGGGTGGGAGCGGGGCTTGGCGAACTGTCCGGCGATCCGGCCGGCGCGGATCACCGGCTTGCAGGTGTCCAGTTGGAGCGCGCCCGCGAGCAGGTCGAGCACGCCGACCTTGCGGGCCACGTAGCCGGGGGTGCACTCGGCCGGGTCCTCCGCGCAGTCGCCCGCCTGCACCACGTGGGCTTCGCCCGCGGCGACCCGGGCCAGCAGCGCGCGCAGGGTAGAGACGTCCTCCGCCTCGACCAGTGCGGGGCGGGTCGCCAGTTCCTTCCGCACCTGGCGGACCAGCGCGGTGTCCTCCCACGGTGGTTGCTGCAACGCGCTTTCCAGTCGGATATCGAGCAGAGTACTTTCCACCGATTTCTCCAAATCGCGAACGGGCGATGGGCGCGGTCGCCCCACGGCCGAGCAGGCGAGCGTCGTGCGCGGCTGTCAACGGAGCCGGAATTCGAATCCACACAGGCCCGGGGGGCGCGGTCGCCGCACCGTCGGCGGGACCGGGGAACTTCTCGTTCGTCCTGGGTGAACGTCGATGGAACACGAGGGCTGTGGGCGCAGAGGTCGGGCCGGACCGCCCCACCGCGACGGTGGGCGCCGAACCGTCGGCGGCCTCCGCCACCGTCCAAATCATGGAACAGAACGGAGTGCCGGCCAACGTTCGTCATCGCACTTCGTCAGGTGACCGGCACTTCGTCAGGTGACCACTACTCCGTCAGGTGCCGAATAGTCCATCAGGTCGCTGCGGGCACGTAGCACCGCCGGCGGCCGCACCGGTTCGACGGGGCTCCGAAGCCGGTTCGACGAACTGAATCGGCGTCAAATCATCGTGACAGCGGAGGGACAGGCCGACCTGGTGACGTCCGGACGGGGGCCTGCGAGACTTCGGGCCATGAACAGCGACCTCCTCTCCGGCAGAATCGTCCTCATCACCGGCGCGAGCAGCGGCATCGGCGCCGCGGCGGCCCACGTGTTCGCCCGGGAGGGCGCCACCGTGGTGCTCACCGCCCGCCGGGAAGAACGCCTGGCCGCACTGACCGCCGAACTACGCGAAAAGGGAGCCCGCGCCGCGTACGTGGTCGGCGACGTATCCGTCGCCCGAGATGCCGCGAGGGCGGTCGAGTTCGCCGTGGCCGAATACGGGCGGCTCGACTCGGCCTTCAACAATGCGGGAATCGGCGGCGACCGCACCCCGCTGCACCTGATGTCGGACGACGTCTACGACACCGTCATGGACACCAATGTGCGCGGCGTCTTCAACTGCCTGCGGTACGAGATAACGGCGATGCTGGAACAATCCGGCGGGGGCACCATCGTCAACAACAGCAGTGTGGGCGGCCTGGTGTCGATCCCCGCCGCCGCCCCCTACATCGCCTCGAAGCACGCGGTCATCGGCTTCACCAGGGCCGCCGCCGACGAGTACGCCAAGCAGGGCATCCGGGTGAACGCGGTCGCCCCCGGAACCACCCGAAGCGAGATCACGGCCGACTGGTTCGGCCGCAATCCCGGCCTGGAGGATCTGGCCAACTCGCTGACGCCGCAGGGGCGTACGGCGGCTCCGGAGGAGATCGCGGAGGCGGCGGCCTGGCTGCTGAGCGACCGCTGCCCGTTCCTGACCGGCACCGTCCTGCCGGTGGACGGCGGCTTCGTCAACCGGTGAGCCGCCCCCGGCCGCCCCGCGGTGGCACCGTCACCGCCGCAGACCGTTGAACTCGACCCGGAAGGCCGGCTCCCCGCCCTGCGTGCCCGTGACCCGGACGGCGCACCGGGCGGGGTGGCCGGCCGGTGTCTCCTCCGCCTCGATCCAGCACGGCCGGTCGAACTCCACGTACCGCCGGAAGCTGGTGGCGACCCGCAAGGGCAGGAAGGACGACCGGCCCCGGAGGGCCTGCGCGGCCTGGGCCGCGGCCTCCAGCAGGGCCAGCCCCGGGACGTGGTCCACGGGGTGGTCGAAGAGCAGGTGGTTGTCGATGTCGTTGCGCAGCAGCCAGCGGTGCGGCCGGTCGCCCGGCGCGAGGGCGACGTCGGAGGCGCGCGGCCGGGCCACGAGGTCGGCGGCTATCGGCTCCGGTAACGGCCAGGCGCCCCAGCCGACCCCGAGGCCGTTTCCCCGCACCCGCCGGTAGGCGGCGGGCGAGATCCAGCCGAACTCGGAGTCCGCCCGGGCCGCCACGACGCCGTCGCAGCGGATCAGGATGCCCATCCGCAGAGAACTGACGGACCGTCGGTTCCGCACGGCGCCCGCCACGGTGACCCGTACGTCCAGCCTCGTGCTCCGGCCGCGTGGCACGCGGAAGTCCGGGTCGATCGTGTAGTCCAGGGTGCTCAACACGGTCTGATGGGTCAGCGGGACGCCGTACTCGGCGTGCGCGACGACCAGGCCGCTCTGCCGGATGGTCTGGGCGAGTATCCGCGGGTCGTACGGCAGGCCCACCTGCACGGCCGGCCACCGGACGCCGACCCCGAACTCGTCGGCCCCCAGCCGCTCCCAGCCGGTGACCAGGACGGACGTGCCCCGCCGCAGATGCGCGTAGGCGCCTACGAGAGCGGGCGAAGGAGTGGATGAACGTGGTGCGAGCGTGACGTCTTGCAAGGCCCCCCCTTGGTCTGACGGGTCGGCACAGCTCAGTGGACTGTGCTATTCAAGTACCGGCTCTCCGGTCGGTTTCGAACCATGAGCAAGTCTAGTTCAAGCAATGGTAAAGAGAATGCAGTGGAGGCATAAAGTGTCAAGGCAGGAGCGCGCGATCCATACCCGCCGGCTGATCCTGGAGGCCGCGGCCGAGATGTTCAACGAGCTCGGGTACGACGCCACCACCATCGGCGGCCTCATCGAGCGCATCCAACTCACCCGCGGTGGCCTCTACTTCCACTTCACCACCAAGGAGCAGCTCGCCCGCGGCGTGCTGGCCGAGGCGGTGACCATGGAGGGGCTGGCCCCGCAGGCCTTCAAGCTGCAGGAGTGGGTGGACCTCGCCCTGCTGCTCGCCCACCGGCTGCCCCGGGAGCCGATGCTGAGCGCCGCGATCCGGCTGTCCGTGGACGTCAAGTCGCGCGGCCTGTTCGGCACCCGCTGGCCCGACTGGATCGAGGTGGGGCAGGGACTGCTGACCGAGGCGAAGGAGCGCGGCGAACTGCTCGCGCACGTCGACCCGGCCGAGACCGCCCGGCTGTTCGTGGGGGCGTGGACCGGGGTCCAGCTGATCACCGAGACCCTGCCGGAGCGGACCCTCTCCCAGGAGATCTCGAACCTGTTCGCACTCGTCCTCCCCAATGTCGCCAGCGCCGGCGTGCTGGCCAGGCTGGACTCCTCCCCCTACCGCGCGAAGCGCCTCCTGGAGGAGGCCGGCCAGGCCGGGGCGCCGTCCCCCGTCGACTGACCGGCCGTCCGGACCACCGCCCGACCACCCTCGCCCCGGCGACCGTGCCGGCCGGCCGGCACGGAATTCGCACCTGCGATTCCCGTGTCCACGCGGCACGACGGGGCAGCCACCGTCCGCGCCGGCCTGTATAAATGAGAACAGGACAGCAGTCCTCTTTTGGGAGTCCGACGCGGACGACGCCGATGCGGGGCGGCGGTCCGTCCGGTCGGCTGGGGTGGCGGACCACGGGGGGATCAACCATGCGACACCTGCACCGATCCGTCGGCGCGACGGACGGCGAACCGGCCGCCGACACGGCGCTCGACCCCGAGCTCAGCGCCCAGTTGTTCGGCTCGCTGCGGCGCAGCGGCCAGCGGCTCAAGGCCGAGCAGTACGTCCGCGGCCTGCTCGCGCTGGAGGGGCGCAAGACCCTGCGCGGCATCGCGGCGCAGTTCGACGGCGCCGCGGCGCAGCAGAGCGTCCACCACTTCATCAGCGCGTCGCCCTGGGACTGGATGCCGGTACGGCACGCCCTGGCCCGCGAGGTGCAGCGGGCCCTGGCACCGCAGGCCTGGGTGATCAGACCGATCCTGATACCCAAGGCCGGCTCCCATTCGGTCGGCATCGACCAGCAACTGCTGCCGCTCGGACGGATCGTCAACGGCCAGCACGCGGTGGGGGCCTGGCTGGCCTCCGGACACTGCGCCGTCCCCGTCGACTGGCAGCTGCGGCTCTCCGACCGCTGGCTGACCGATCCGCTGCGGCAACGGGCGAGCGTTCCCGCCGACGCCGCGGTCGCCACCATCGAGGACTGCGTCCGGGCCGCGGTGGCCGACATCCGGGAGATCGGCGGGGTGCTGCGCGGGCCGGTCGTGGTGGACGTCGGGGAGGTGGACGCCGTGGCGGTCGCCCGCCACCTGGCGGCCCTGGGCGTCGCGTTCGTGGTGCGGGTCGGCCCGCAGGCCCAGCTCTGGCTCGACCGGACCGAACTGCCCAGCTACAGCGGCCGGGAGCACACCGTGGGCGAGCTCGCCGAGTCGCTCCCTCGGCTGCGCCGGCAGGTGAATCCGGGCGACGGCCCGACGACCGCGGTGGCGATCCCGGTGGTGACCTCGCCGGCCCGCGGGGAGCGGATGCTGCTGCTCGGCGAGTGGCGGCCGGCCGGGCGGCCGCGCCGGCGGCTCTGGCTCACCAACGCCGACGCGCCCTCCGTCCTCACCGCGCTGCGGCTCACCCGCCTGCCGGGCGTCGTGCTGCGGGACTTCACCGCGATCTCCGAGCGGGTGGGGGTACGGGACTTCGGCGGGCGGTCGTTCCCGGGCTGGCACCGGCACATCACGCTGGCGTCGGTCGCCCACCTGATCGCCACGCTGGAGAACCGGCGGCCGCTGCTGCCCGGCGGCCGGGCCGGACGCTGACCCACCGGCTCAGGCTTCACAGGACTACTGTCCGGTAATGTGACACTCTCACTCCTCGTGCCATGGCATCGCCTCCGATCGCTCCTTACTGTCTGGAGCAGTGCACGAGCACGTTCACGCCGCCACGGGAGACCGAACAGGAGTGTGCACACGTGGAGTTCACCTCTTTCGGACTTCCCTGGCGGCGCTCCGGCAGGGGCCCGGCGCAGGCCGTCTCGGCAGGACAGGACGGTCGTCCGCTCAGCCGTTGTGCCTCCCGCCCCTGATCGAACGCGGACCGATCGGCTCCCGCACTGAGGACAGGGACGCCGCACCGCCAAGAAGCCGCTCCCCCAGTCGCGGCAGGGCCCGGCGACGGCCGGTCCCGCTTCCGACCCTCACCCCGACCCGCGCCGCCCTGACCCGCGCCGACCCGACCCACCCCGACCCGCGCCGCCCCGCGCCGCCCCGCGCCGCCCCGACCGACGCTCCCGATCCACCCGGCCACCGCGAGGCCGACCCCGCCGCCGCCGTCCGGCGCCTCCCCCCGAACACCACGACCACGGAGACGACTTGACCTCTCAGACGTTGGCACAGCGACGGCGCGCCCAGGCTCCGGTCGGCGACAACGACCGGTCGAAGCCCTCCGCCCGCCCCCTGCGCCCCACCGGATTCCCCTCTTCCGTCCCGGCCCCCATCCCCGCCCCCATCCCGCCTGCGGCCGCCTCTCCGTGCCCGGCGCCGGCCGGTCCGCAGGGCTCCGCCTTCCCGGCCCGGCTCGCGCCCGAAGGGCCGTCCGTGGCCGCCGAGCCGTCCGGACCGGGCCCGGCCCGCCACCCCCGCACACCGTTCCCGCCCGGCGCCCACGACGTCCTGCTCACCGAGCTCTGCTCGATCCTGTTCACCTCGCTCTCCCGCAGCGACCAGTGCCGCAAGGGCATGCAGTACCTGCGCGGACTGCTGGAGACCGAGGGGCGCAAGTCGATCCGCAACATCGCGGCGCTGCTCGGCAAGCCGGCCTCGGAGCAGAACCTGCACCACTTCATCTGCAGTTCGACCTGGGACTGGATCCCCATCCGCCGGGCGCTGGCCCACCACCTGGCCGGCGCGGCGGCCCCCCAGGCGTGGGTGGTGCAGCCGATGATCATCCCCAAGACGGGGCAGCACTCGGTCGGTGTCGAACGGCACTTCTTCCCGACCCTCGGGCAGGTGCTGAACGCCCAGCACGCCATCGGCGTCTGGGCGGCCTCGGAGGAGCTGAGCACCCCGGTCAACTGGCGCCTGCACCTGCCCGAGGCCTGGCTCAAGGACGATCTGCGGCGCAGTCAGGTGTCGATCCCGGACGAGGCCGGGGTGGAGACCCTCGGCGAGTGCGTGACCGAGGCCTGCCTGGAGACCACGACGGGCTGGGGGCTGCCGGTCCGGCCCGTGGTGCTCGACATCGGTGAGTCACAGGCCATGACGATCTTCGGGAAGCTGCACGCCCACGGGGTGCCGCTGCTCGCCCGGGTCGGCGGCGACCTCCGGCTCTCCGTACTGGACCAGGCCCTGCCCGCCTCGGGGAGCAGGCCGCAGCCGGCCCTGCGCATCATGAGCCTGGCCAAGGACCTGCGCCGGCTCGTCCCCGGCCGGGAGCACGGCCGGGAGCACGGTCCGCACACGGCCCCCCGGGCGGTACCGGCCGCCACCGTCCGGGTCGGCCTGCCCGCGCCGCCCGCACCGGGCACACCGACCGCACCGACCGCACCGGGCACTCCGGGCACTCCGGGCACTCCAGGCGCTCCGAGTGGTGAACTCCTGCTGCTGGGCATCGGTGAGGAGGGCGGGCACTGGCCCGCGGAGCTCTGGCTGACCAATCTGACCGCCGTGCCACCGGCCACCCTGGTCCGGCTCAGCCGACTCACCGGAAAGGTCGACCGGGACTTCACGGAGATCGCGGACCGGGTGGGCATCCGCGACTTCACCGGGCGCTCCTTCAGCGGCTGGCACCGGCACGTCACGCTGGCCTCGGCCGCCCACGCGGTCGTCGCCCTCGCCGACCGGCGCGAGCGGCCCGCCTGAGCGAGCCACCACCGGCCGGGGGCGGCCGGGCTGGGGAGCGGCGGGGGCGGCGCCGGCCCCGCCGTCAGCAGCAGGACAGCGCGTCGCAGGGCTGCGCCGCCCGCCGCCCGCCGCCCTCGCCCCACTCCGCGCCGGCCGCCCGCTCGCCGCCCTCCGGCGGCTCCGCACTGCCCTCCGGAACGATCCCGGCCCGCGCCTCCGCCGTCGCGAGCTGCGGCAGCATCAACCGCCAGAACGGCGTGACCGCCTGACGCGAGTGCCACTGGGGGTCGCGCCGCCCGAGCACCTCCAGCCCGGCGACGACAGCGGTGATCGCGGCCACGGCGTCGTCGAGCACGATGTCGGCGGCCAGGCTGCCCTGGGCCCTGGCGACGGTCAGCATCAGCTGGACCCAGTCCTGCCACTGCTGCCACAGGTCGGCACCGCCCGGCCAGGTGGCGTCGCTGCCGAGGCAGAACCCGGCCCGCAGCACCGCGTCGGTGGAGAGCCGCCGGGCCAGCAGGTGCGAGGTGTCGACGAGCAGCTGGAGCGGTACGGGGTGCCGCAGTGGAACGTTCCCGGTGATGTGCAGCAGGGTTTCCGCGGCGGCCGATTCGACCGCCTCGCCGAGCGCCCGCTTGTTCCCGAAGTGGAAATGCAGCGCACCGTGGCTGAGACCGGCCCGGACACAGATCTGGGTTATGGAGGATTCCGCGAATCCCGATCGGGCGAAGGTCTCCGCGGCAGAACGGATCAGTTCCTGCCGGGTGCGGACGGCACGATTCTGCTTGGCCATGGGAGCGCTCCGGAAATGGGGTGAGCGACGGGTGAAACGCACGGAAGCATGCCGCGGGGCGACAAGGGAGGCGTCGATTCCGGTAGCCGTCACGCGGCCCGGCCGGATCGTGCCCGACAGCACTCGCGCCGGGGTGGATCGCGCCCGGTCCGGATCGGCCTGGATCGGCACCCGGAGATTATCGCCGGGGCCGCCGCCCCCGGCCTGATCGGCATGCGCGCATTCACGCGCACCGGGTCGGATCCTATCACCCCCGCAACCCTCCATGTACAGAACGTAATGACCCGGAGCGCTATCGCGGCTCGAATTGCTCGCCCTTTCGTTCGACCGCTCCGGCGGCCGCCCGGCATTCGCATGCCGCTGGAATATTCCGGCCCCCGGGCCACCCCGACCGGCCCCCGGCCGCATGCGAAACCGCCCGGAGGGCCGGCCCGACGAATGCGGGCCGGCCCTCCGGGCGACCGGGTGTACGGGTTGCGCCGCGGGCGGTGTGCGCGCTCCTGCGGTCAGCGTTCCAGCGGGCGGATCTCGAAGAGCTTGTAGGTGACGTCCACACCCGCCAGCTGCCGGTCGGCGCTGCCCAGCATCGTCAGCGAGCTCCCCGCCTCGGCGGCGAGCTGGGCGATCCGGGTGGCGTCACCGAAGCTGTTGAAGGTGACCAGGGCCCGGCCGCCGGGCAGCACCCGGTCGTGCACCTGGGCGAGGTAGCGGCCGAGGGCGCTGTAGCCGCGGTCGAAGATCGCCCACTCGACGTCCTGCTTGAACTCGAAGTCCTTCGGCGCCTCGAAGACGCTGCAGTTCCAGAAGACGGTGTCGAAGCGCTCCTCGGGGCCGAGCGCGTCGAACACGTCGCTGCGCAGCACCCGGACCCGGTCGGCGACGGCGTGCCGTGCGGCGTTGCGGGCGGCACTGTCGACCGCGGTGTCGGTGATGTCGGTGGCGGTCACCCGCGCACAGCCGTGCAGGGCCGCCCAGACCGCGGTGACGCCGGCCCCGCAGCCGATCTCCAGGAAGCTGCCACCGGCCGGGTAGGGGATCGCGCCGGTGTACCACTCGGTGCCGGTGCCCGGCCGCGGCTCGTAGGTGCCGGGGATCAAGTCCCACTCCAGGCCGAGGAGTTCGAAGGTGGTCGGCTCGGTCTCGACCGGGCCCAGCTGCTCGACGAGACGGCGCCCGAGGTCGTAGCGCTCCTCGAACTTCGCGGATGTCTGTTCCATGGTTCTCTGCTCCAGGGGTCGATGTCCGATGGGCGGTGGGTCGTTCGCGCGGCGGGCCGTCCGGCACCGCCGGGGGGGGTGCGGCGACGGCCGCGGGTCTCACCAGCCGAGGCGCTCGCCGAGCAGCTTCAGGTCGGCGGCGTACTTGGCGATGAAGGCGGGCGAGAGCTGCGGGATGTCCCGCGCCGGTCCGATCCCGGCGGCCCGGACGGCGGCCCGGAACCGGTCGGAGGGGATGACCGACCCGGGCACCGCCTCCTCCGGCCGCTTGAACGCGTGGACCAGCGGCAGCGCCGAGTGCTGTCGCTGCCCCTCAGGCAGGGCCCGCATCGCGGCCTCGAACCGGACGAACCAGTCGTCGTAGTCGGCAACCCGCTCGATCCGGTGCCCGGCCTCGACCAGCCAGTCCACGAAGCTGTCGAGCGACACCCCGTCGTCGTTCGGGTTGACCAGGCTGAAGGTCCGGTAGCCCTCGGTGCGCTGGCCGCCCAGGGCCACCACCGCGGCGGCGGTGAAGTCCACCGGCAGGCCGTCGTAGTGCGCCCGCCGGCGGTTCCCCCGGTCGTCGGTGCGGTAGAAGGAGTGCGGCGCGATGCCGGTGGCGATCACGCTGAGCAGCAGCCGGGTGAACTGGTCCGGGACGTTCAGCTGCCCGGCGTAGCGGCTGTGCGCGAGGATCATGTTTGACCGGAACGTGGTGACCGGGAGTCCGCACCGGTCGTGCGCCTCGCGCAGCAGGACCTCGCCGGCCCACTTGCTGGTCGCGTAACCGCCCGCGTAGCCCTCGTCGGTCTGCTGCACCGGGAGGGCGGTCCTGACGTCCGAGTCCTCGTCCAGCGCCCCGCCGGCCCGGGATGTGGCGACCGCCACGCTGGAGATGTAGGTGAAGGGCTTGATCCGGCCGGTGAGCCCCAGCCGGATCAGCTCGGCCGTGCCGACGACGTTGGCCTCGAACAGGTGGTGGTACGGGAGGACGTGGTTCACCAGGGCGCCGGCGTGGACGATCACGTCCACCTCCTCGGAGAGCCGCTTCCAGGTCGTGTCGTCCAGGCCCAGCCGCGGCTCCGCGATGTCGCCCGCCAGGACTTCCAGGTGCCCGTCGGCCAGCTCCCGGTAGCGGCGCACCAGTTCGTCGTCGCCGCTGACGAAGGCCGCGTCGAGGCGCCCGCGGGCCGCGTCCGCGTCCCGCCCGCGCACCACGCAGATCACCGTCCCGCCGACCGGGGCCAGCCGCTCCAGCCACTCCAGGCAGAGGAAGTGGCCGAGGTAGCCGCTCGCGCCGGTCAGCAGCACCGTCCGGGGCCCGCCCGAGGGCTGCGGCAGGGTCCGGGCGTCGGCGATGGTCCGGTCGTCGAGGAACTTGTCCAGCGTGAGGTCCCCGGCGCGGACCCGCGTGCCGTCCTCGCCGTGCACCGAGGCGAAGGTGACCCCCCGCGGGCCCGTCGCGCGCTTGGTCTCGATGTAGCCGGCCAGTTGACGCAGGTCGTAGGCGGGGCTGATGACGGTGTCGACGGGAACCCGTACGCCGAAGATCTCGTGGAGCAGGTTGGAGAAGGAGACGGCGGTCAGCGAGTCCCCGCCGATGTCCCGGAAGCGCGCGGCGGGGCCGACCTCGACGGTGGAGCCCGCGAGCAGCGCCCGGGTGGCCCGCTGGACCGTCTCCAGCACCGGCCGGTCGGCGCCCGTACGGCGCAGCTCCAGCAGCTCCCGGCTCTCCCGGGCGGCTATGTCGGCGTACAGCTCCTCCAGTTCGCGGCCGTAGCGTTCCTGGAGCCGGGGCCGCAGCAGCTTGCGGTGGTCCGAGAGCAAGCCGTTCGCCTGGTCGAAGGGCTCGGCCTCGATCAGGACGTCGCGCGGGATCTCGTAGGAGTTCAGTCCGGCCTCGCGGGCGATCTGCTGAAACGATTCGCTCAGCAGCTGGCGGAGGTGTTCCCGGTCGTCGCCGAACTGGTCGAGGGCGGCCGGCGTGGGCACGACCACGGCCAGCAGATAGGACCGCTCACTGTTGCCGTACACGAAGATCTGCCGGACCAGCGGGCTCGCCGCGAACTCGGACTCCAGTCGCGCGGTCGCCACGAACTCGCCCTGGGAGAGCTTCAGCACGCTCTTGCGGCGGTCCAGGATGGTGAACCGGTCCGGCCCGAGCTCCGCGACGATGTCGCCGGTCCGGTAGTAGCCGTCCTCGTCGATGATCTCCGCCGACAGCTCGGGCTGCTTGTAGTAGCCGGGCACGACGGCCTCGGACTTCAGCAGCAACTCCCCCCGCGGGTGCGGTGAGTCGGTCCGGTAGTAGCCGAGTTCGGGGACGTCGGCCAGCTTGTAGTCGATCACCGGTGGGCGGAGCAGCTTGTCGTCGACGGAGACGGCGGCGGCCTCGGTGGAGCCGTAGATGATGGTCAGCTCGAAACCCAGCAAGGCCTCGACGAAGACCCGTAGTTCGGCCGAGAGCGGGGCGGAGCCGCAGCTGGCCCAGGCGAGCCGGCCGCCCAGGAGGTTCTCCCGCAGCTCGGCCAGGACCTCGGCCTCGACCGCCCGCCGGTCGGCGCCGGCGAGCTCCCGCCGGTCCAGCTCGCTCTGGTACTTCTGGTAGAGCATCTCGCAGACCCGTGGCACCAGCGACAGTTCGGTGGGCCGGACCAGTGCGATGTCCTCGAAGAAGGTCGACATGTCGCTGCTGGCCGTGAAGTAGCTGATCCCGCTGCGGGCGAGGGTGTTCTTCAGCGACGAGTGCCCGGCGACATGGCTCATCGGCATGTAGTTGATGTTGATCGCGAGGAGGTCGGAGAACAGCTTCGACCAGGCCCCGCCCCACATCGCGCTCAGCAGGGTGTCGGTGTACATCGCGCCCTTGGGCGTTCCGGTGCTGCCCGAGGTGTAGATCAGCATGGCCAGCGGGTCGTCGCCGTCCTCGGGGACGAACAACGGCGCGTCGGGCAACGCGGATCCGCGGCCGACGACGTCCGCCAGGGTGTCGATCGCCACCTCGCGGCCGGCCTCTGCCAGGCGCTCGCGCGCGGCGGTGAACTTCTCGAACTGGTCGGTGACGTCCGGGTGGTAGTCGAAGACCACCAGCCGGCGGGCCGAGGGGTTGGCCAGCAGCAGTTCGACCGCGACGTGCAGCCGCTCGACGCTCGCCGCGACGACGAAGGGCTCGGTCTCCTCGACGATCGAGGCGAGTTGCGCCAGCGGGGCGCTGGTCTGCAGCGGGACGCTGACCACGCCGAGGTAGTTGCAGGCGAGGTCGACCACCGCGTAGTCGCCGCTGGCGAAGCCGAGCAGGGCGATCCGCTCGCCCGGTTCCAGCGGATGCTCCGGGTGCCGGTGCCATTCCGCGGCCACCGCGCGGACCCGCCCCCAGAGTTCGCTGTAACTGGTCGTTTCGTAGTGCGCCAGGAGGCGGAGCGAAACGCGGCCGGTGTCGGCGTCCCGCACGAACTCCTTCGCGCGTTCACCGATTGCGGGCCGGTCCGTGTGGCGCTGCATGACTTTTGCTAACGTTTGCGCAAGCCGCATTCTGGGTCTCCGCATCGCATCGCCGGCAGACTGCCGTGGCTGTTATTCGAAGGACCGGTGCTGGTCGGCCTGCACGCCGACGACGGCACACTCGTCTCCCGGACGCTCCGTCCATTGCTCCGAGTTCGTGCCCCGATGCTAACCAGAGCCGAACCGGGTTCCTGAACAAACGAACGACGATCTGTCAGGTCGGCCGTTTGCCGGGCCCCGTACGCCGAGTTCTCCCGGGCCCGCACAAAGTCCTTCGCCTGCGGCCTTGTTGCCGTCGGACCGGGTCGGCCGGCGGGAACTGCCGGCGCACCGCACCGCGGAGCGGGCGCATGCGACGCGGTCGAACGAGCCGACCGCGCGCCGCCGTCCATGACCGCCGACCGGGCCCGGAGAGCCGTAGTTGACACGCTTGCCGTGTTCGCCTTGCGCAGGTCTGGTTACTTAGGGCAGCATCAAGCTTATGCAATATAGCGCGTAGACAATTATCGCGGACGCGGGTTGAGCGCGCTCAAGATCATTCTAGTGGGAGGGATGTGCCCATGTCAGGCAGCTCGGCTCCGAGTGAACACCGGACGGGAGGCGACGCCTTGGCAGCACCCGAGGCGCCGTCCGAGACGGCAGCACCGGAGGTCCAGCAGGACTCCCTGCGCTGGTCGGCACGGTTATGGGTGTCGCTGCTGATCTTCAGCGGCGTGATCCTGCTCGACGGGCTCGACATCTCGATGATCGTGGTGACCATCCCCGAGATCCAGAACGAGCTCGGGATGACCGCGGCCACCGCCCAGTGGCTGGTCGGCGCCTACATCCTGGCCTTCGGCAGCTTCCTGCTGCTGGGCGGGCGGGTCGCCGACCTGTTCGGCCGACGCCGGGTGCTGGTGATCGCGATGGCCGCGTTCGCGGTCGTCTCGCTGTTCGGCGCGCTCGCCGACAGCTCGGTCCTGCTGATCGTCTCGCGCTTCGTCAAGGGCATGGCGGCGGGCTTCGCCGCCCCGGCCGCGATGTCGCTGCTGACCACGACGTTCCCCGAAGGGCCCCAGCGCAACAAGGCGTTCGGCATCTTCAACGTCTTCGAGGCGTCCGGCTACTCCTCCGGCCTGCTGGTCGGCGGCCTGCTCGCGGGCCTGAGCTGGCGGTCCATCTTCATCCTGCCGATCCCGCTCTCCGTGCTGCTGCTGATCGGCGCCCTGCGCTTCCTGCCGCCGGACCCGCCGCGCACCGAACGGCCGCGACTCGACATCGGCGGCGCCGCGACCCTGCTCGCCGGCACCCTCCTGCTGGTCTTCACCGTGGTCTCCGCCGCCGAAGCCGGCTGGGGCTCGGTGCGGACGATCGGCGGATTCGCCCTGTCCGCCGCCCTGCTGGCCGCCTTCCTGGTGATCGAGCGCAGCGTGAAGGAGCCGCTGATCCGGCTCGCCATCTTCCGCAACCGCAGCCTGGTGAGCGCCAACGTCAGCATCGCCCTGCTGTACGGCGGCGCGATGGGCTTCCAGTTCCTGCTCGCCCTCTACCTCCAGGACCTCCAGGGCTGGCGGCCGTGGCAGATGGCCCTGGTCCTGCTGCCGGCCGGCCTCATGGTGGTCATCATCGGTCCCAAGCTCGGCGCGCTGATGGAGCGGTTCGGCGTGACCAAGATCCTGATGGTCGGGCTGGTCGCCTTCCTCCCCTGCTACCTGCTGATGCTCTTCATCGGCCCCGAACCCGACCTCTGGCGCGTGCTGTTGCCCGCCTCCGTACTGTGGGGCGTGGGCTTCGCGCTCAGCATCGCGACGCTCATGGTCGCGGGCACCAACGGCGTCGCGGACGAGGAGCAGGGGCTCGCCGCCGGGCTGCTCAACAGTTCGCTGCAGGTCGGCGGCGCCTTCGGCCTCGCCGTCGTGACCGCGGTCATCATGCCCGGCACCGAGCTGTCGATGTTCTACCCCGGCCTCGCGGTCATCCTCGGCTTCGCCGTCCTCACCCTGATGGCGCAGTTGACCAACCGTCAGAAGTGACCGACCGGCGCGGCGGGCCGGAGCTCCGGTGACCGCCGCGCCGGACGCTCCGGCCCCGACCGGACGGTCGACCGGTCGGTGGAGGGGGAGCCCGGTCAAGGGCGGTTGCCCGGACGGCGACGGGAACCCGGTCGAGCAGCACCGCGGCCTGCACCCCGATCCGGTGGAGCACCACCGCACCCGCGGTGGTGTCGTGTGCGGCCATGCGCGTTCACCCCCTCACGTCGGGGTCGGCGGGACGCCTTCCAGGCTGGCCCGGGCCCCCGGACGGGCACGGGGCCCGGGCCCGTCCGGGGGGCGGGAACCGGCCGAACCGGACTCAGGGCCTCAGTTGGACCGCCAGCGACATCGTGTAGCCGACGAGCGCGGCGAAGAAGCAGACCGCGGTGGCGTGCCGCGCGGTGAAGGGCAGCCCGGACAGCGAGGGGAAGAGCAGGACGGCGGTGCCCGCGGCCAGGTCGGCGATGTAGAGGCCGCCGGGCGGGACCACCCCGGTGGAGCGGGCGGCCCAGCCGGTGGCCACCAGGAAGCCGGTGAGCAGGATGAACCCCGAGAGCAGCCCGGAGCCGATGCTGGCCAGGGCGGGGTGCGGCTCGGGCGGATCCTCGCCCTCGGGGAGGGCGGGGCGCAGCCGGTGGGCGACGGCGAGTGCGGTCATCGCGACCGTCACGGCCGCGACGGCGCTGAGCAGGGGGCCAGGGTTCACCTGCGGCTCCTGGAGGTCGGGGGGTGGTGGCCGAGGACCGCGGCCAGCGCGGCCGGGACCAGCACGGCGAGGATCATGACGGTGGCCCAGACGGTCGGTTCGAGGGCGGGCGGCGCGGGCCCGCCGGCCGGGGGCGGGGGCGCGGCGACGACCGCGACCGTCGCGGACGGGCTCGGGGGCGGGGCAAGGACCGGGGCGAGGACCGGAGCGCGAGGCGGGGCGGGAGCCGGGGTGGAACCGGCCGCGGGGTCGGGGTGACGGTGGCCACGGTCGCCGGGGCGACCGCCGGGTGCTGCGCGGCGGCGGTCTCCGCGGCCGCCGGCCCGGGCACGGCGGACCGGGTCGGGGCGGGCGGCGTCGGGGCGGCCGACATCGGGACCGGCGGCACGGGCTGGGCGGATCCCGGAGCCGACGGCGCGGGCGAAGGTGTGGCCGAAGGCGGTTGCCCCGGTACCGGACAGTGGATCGGCGGCAGGTGGCTGAACGGCGGCTCGGGCGGCTCGGGCGGCACGGGCGGCACGGGCGGCACGGGCGGCACGGGAAGCACCGGAGGCCAGAACGGTGGCGGCGAAGGGGGCGAAGGGAGCGAAGGAGGCCAGGACAGCGGAGCGGGCACGAGGGCGGGAGGGGCCGGCACCGGCGCCGACGGCCGGGGCGGCCCCTGCACCGGAGGGTGCGCCTCGGCGGCGGCGGGCGGACGCGGGTGCGCCGCGCCGGTGGCGTGGTCCATCGCCCGATTGTCGGAGCGCCGCCCCCTCCGGCGGCAGCCCCTGACGCCCGCTCACCCCGGCTCCGGCGCCCAAACCCATCCCACCGGTGAACCCACCACCCCCGTAGCGCAAACGAACGACCGTTGACGGGCCATCTGTTCGCCGGTCACCGCTCACCCGCCGACGCACCCTCGTGCGGCGTGTAAGCGTCGTGGCATACTCCGGGGCATGACGACTTCCACCCCTGCGACCAGGGCCCTGCGGGCCGCGGTGTTCACCGCGCTCGCCGTGCCGCTGTCCGCGCTGGGCCAGGTCGTCATCACCGGTCGTCCGCTGCCGCTCGCCCTGGTCGCCGCCGCGACCGTCATCGTCTTCCTGGTCGCGACCGCGCTGGCCGGCCGGGAGCGGCGGCTGCTGCACATCTCCGCCGTGCTGGTCCCGGTCGAGCTGCTGCTCAACACCACCTTCAACCTGGGCCAGGCCGGCTGCGGCCCGGTCCTGGGCGCCGGACACGCCCCCGCCCGCGGGATGAACCTGCTGGTCTGCGGCGGCGGTTCGGTGGACGGCTCGCTGTTCTCGGGGCCCCTGGGGCACACCGGGCCGGTCGCGCCCGCCGCCACCCAGCTGCTGGTCCTGCTGGCCCATCTGCTGGTCGCGCTGGCCGCCGCCGTCTGGCTGCGGCTGGGCGACGCCGCCCTGTCCGGTCTGGCCCGGGCGCTGCGCGCCCTGCGCCACGCGGTCGCGGCCCCGCTGCGGGCGCTGCTCCTGCTGCTGGCGCCGGTACCGCTGCGGCCGGTGCGGCGGGTGCCGCTGCCGGTCTCGGACCGCCCCCGGCCGCTCCGCGAGGCCGTGGTGCTCAGCCCGGCTCCGCGACGCGGTCCGCCGGCCTTCGCGCCTGCCTGCTGACACCCCCGTCCGGCACCACGCCGGCCCGTAGGGCTCCCGGCCCGCGGACCCCGCCGGCCGGGCCGGCCCCGGGCCACCGCCCGGCACTCGCAGGCAGCGCGCCGACTCCCGAGTCCACCGACCCGGCCCCCTCGTGCCCGCGGCCTTCCGTGCCGCGCCGAGGCGGCCACCCAGGAAGCGCATGTCGCGCGCCGTGTCCAGGAGTTGACCCATCATGGCCCAGCCCACCGAACAGCCCGCCCGTAAGCAGTCCCAGCGCGTCAGCGCCCGCGAGCGGATCCAGGAGGCGCAGCTGCGCGAGCGCGCCGCCGCCAAGCGCCGGCAGCGGATCGTCGTCGGCGTCTCGATCGTCGCCGTCCTCGCCCTGGCCGGCGGTACCGCGCTGGCGATCAACGCGGCGGGCGGCGACGACCCGTCCAGCGCGTCCGCCGCCGCCGACCCGACCGCGCTGGTCGTCCCGGCCAACACCACCGGCCCCGACGGCACC
Organism: Kitasatospora sp. NPDC022856; assembly: GCF_055561235.1. NCBI lineage: Bacteria > Bacillati > Actinomycetota > Actinomycetes > Kitasatosporales > Streptomycetaceae > Kitasatospora > Kitasatospora sp. NPDC022856. Next base: position 175,045 of record NZ_JBVHHE010000012.1, read on the forward strand.
GTGATCGTGTACGGCAAGCCGGACGCCGCCCACACCCTCCAGGTGTTCGAGGACTTCCGCTGCCCGGTCTGCAAGAGCTTCGAGGCGACCAACGGCGACACCGTCAGGAAGCTGGCGGACGACGGCACCGTCAGGGTGGAGTACCACCTGGCGGCGTTCCTCGACAAGAACCTCGGCGGCAAGGGCTCGCGCACCGCGCTCGCCGCCGTCGGCGCGGCGCTCAACGAAGGCGTCGACAAGTTCAAGCAGTTCCACGACGTGCTGTACGCCAACCAGCCCGACGAGCGCGAGGACGGCTTCGGCGACGTCAACCACCTGCTGGACCTGGCCGGCCAGGTGCCCGGTCTGAAGACGGACGCCTTCGTCAAGGCGGTGACCGACCGCACCTACGCCCCGTGGGCGAAGAAGGTCGCGGACGCCTTCAACGACAGCGGGGTGACGGGCACGCCGACGGTCAAGCTGGACGGCAAGCCGATCACCCTGTTCAGCGGGAACCGCGCCACCACGCCGGAGCAGTTCACCGCCCAGGTGAAGCAGGCCGCGGGCTTGCAGTGAGCACCACCGGCCCGGCCGACCACCCGGCCGGGCCGGCCCTTCACACCCACCGGAGTGCTCCGCGATGACCGCCCCGACTGCCGTGAACCCGCCCCGCTCCCGCTCCGCCGCCTCCTCCCCGCCGCACGGCACGCCGATCGGCGCCGGCCGGGCGTTCGCCCTGTTCGTGTTCCTCGGCGGACTCCTCGGCCTCGCCGCCTCGGCCGTCCTGACCTTCGACAAGCTCCGCCTCCTGGAGAACCCGTCCTACGTCCCCAGTTGCAACATCAACCCGGTGATCAGCTGCGGGTCGGTGATGCGCACCGAGCAGGCGGAGGTCTTCGGCTTCCCGAACCCGCTGCTCGGCCTGGCCGCCTTCGGTGCCGTCGCCGCGGTCGGCGCCGGGCTGCTGGCCGGCGCCGCCTACCGGCGCTGGTTCTGGCTGGCCCTGCAGGCCGGCACCCTGGCCGGCGTGGTCTTCGTGCACTGGCTGATCGACCAGGCGCTGTACGACATCGGCGCGCTCTGCCCGTACTGCGTGGTGGTCTGGGCCACGGTGGTGCCGCTCTGCTGGTACACCACGCTGCACAACCTGCGCTCCGGGGTGGTACCCGTCGGCCCCCGGCTGCGACCGGTGGTCCGCGAGGCCGCCCGCTACCACTGGGCCCTGCCGGTGCTGTGGGCCGCGGTGATCGCCCTGCTGGTCCTCAACCGGTTCTGGTCCTACTGGAGCACCCTGCTCTGACGCCCCCCGGAGAACGCCCCCGCCCCGAGAACGACGTCGGCCTCCAGGACCCGTGGGGGGTCCTGGAGGCCGACGTCGGGTACCGGCCCCCGGGCGGGGGCCCGCGCTCAGGAGGCGCGGTGGAACCGCTGGGGAAGCGTCCCCTTGCGCCACAGCTGGTCGAGGCGCTCGAAGAAGCCGTCGGAATCGGCGGAGACCACGCGCCGCTCGTCCGCGGTCATCCGGGCGAACGGGTCGTCGAACGCGAGCTTCTTCGGCTTGACGCCGACGGAGCTGCACATCCGGCGGCACGCGTGGCACCACGTCCGCCAGAACAGCACCGGGCGGCCCGCCCTGCTGCCCTCGTAGACGTAGCTGCGCACCGCGACCTTCCGGCAGACCGGGCACTCCTTCTCCGACTGGTCGTCGACGAAGTTCGGCTGGGTCGCCAGCTGACGGATCTCACTGTCGATGTAGGACTTCATTCCGGTGCTCCCACTGCTCTCCTACTTCCTCCCCTTCGTCCGGCGGAGGTACTCGGCGTAGCGCTTGTCCGCGTAGGCCTCGGCCTGGGCCTCCATGTCGGGCAGGTGGCCGTTCTTGTGATGGTAGAGCTCGTGGAGGATCGTCCTGAGGGCCGTCTCCATGTCCCGCAGCCCCTCCGTGCTGATCTCGATCAGCGGGAGCTTGTTCGGCCCGACGACGGCGACCCGCAGCGCGTTCCCGTTGCCCTTCCCGGTGAAGGGGCTGCTGCCGAGGGCGACGGAGTTGGGGTGCTCGATCTTCGGGACGTGGACGATGTCGTACCCCTTGACGCTCATCCCGGCCCGGCCGAGGGCGATCCGCACCGACTTGATACTGACGCCGGTCCGGGCCGCCGCCTCGGACCCCCCGCCGGTCGCGGCGGCGGAGGTGCCGCCTCCGCCCGGCGTGCCGCCGGTGCCGGTGGGCGTGTCCCCGGTCGCGGCGGGCTCCCCGCCGCCGCCGTCGCCGGAGCCCTTCCCGCCCTCGGGCGCCTTGTCGGCCTTGCCCCCGCCGCCGGGTTCGCCGGGCTCCTTGCCGGTGCCCGACTTCGGGTTGCTGGGGCCCTCCGTCTTCGGTGTGGTGGGCGCGGGTTCCGCCTGCGGGGCGGTCGTGGTCGGCAGGTCGCCGTCCACGAACTTCCGGACCGCGCTGATGAAGCCGTCGCCCTCCGACATCGCGAGCTTGATGGCCTTGGCGCTCTTGAAGCCCCAGATGGTGCCCTTGACGAGGCCGACGCCGTCGATGGCCAGCGAGCCGATGGTGCCGGTCCACTGACCGGCGACGTAGGCGGTGGAGCTGGAGTCGGTGTCGAACAGCTCGGCCAGCGGGTCGTCGTCGACGTAACCGGTGTGGCCCAGCTTGTACGGGGTGTCGTTCTCGTAGTCGAAGATCTCGTTGAAGACCTCGTTGTCCCCGTTGTAGCAGTCCGCGGCGGCGTTCCACCCGTCCGAGAGGGTGTTGACGCTCCACTGCCACGGGTCGCCGACGACGGAGTCGCCGACGCCGGTGAAGAAGCCCCCGATGTCGTCGAGGCTCCACCACAGACCGGTCGGGTCGCTGCCCGAGACCGGGTTGTTCGCGGCGTAGGTGTAGCCGCCCATCTGGTTGGGATCGCCGGCCTCGAAGACCGGGTCCACCGACAGGAAGCGGCCGAGCACCGGGTCGTACTGGCGGGCGCCGAGGAGGTCCAGGCCGGTCGTCGGATCGGCCGGCTTGCCCAGGAAGCCGTGGTTGTCCGCCCAGGAGGCCGGGGCGGGACCGCGCTGGTTGCCGTACGGGTCGTAGGCCCGGCGGGTGATCGCCAGCGTCTTCGCGTCGACCTGGAGCTGGGCGGTGCCCTGCGGATTGGTCGGCTGGTAGCTGATGGTGCCGTTGCTCGCCCGGACGATGGTCGTACCGTCGGGGCAGCTGTAGTACCGCAGGGCGCTGACGGCCTTGGTGGCCTTGTCGAGGGTGAGCTGCTCCGTGCCGCCGAACAGGTAGAGCGTGGTGCTGGTGGGCCCGCGCTGGAGGAGCAGCGCGCCGTCGGCGTCGTAGAGGTAGGTGGTCTCCTTCCCGTCGGTGGTGATGCCGGAGGTCGCGCCCTCGGCGTCGTAGCTGATGACCTGGTCGAGCGGCGCCGCTCCGGTACCGACCCGCCTGGTGGTGTTGCCCGCGTTGTCGTACGTCGGGGTGAGCGTGCTGGTGCCGGTCGTCGGGTTCGAGGTGACGATCCCGGTCGCCGCGTTCGGCCGGGTGGTCGGCGTCGCCCCGGCCACCGGGTAGCTGCTGGACTGCGTGGTGTCCTTGGCCGCGTTGCCGGTCACGTCGTGCTTGACCTGGAGCGTGCGGTCACCGAGCAGGTCGTACTGCCAGTCGGTCCAGTACGGGGCCGGGCCGCCGATGGTCGAGGGACCGGGCGTACTGGTCTTGCAGGCGGCGAGCTGCCCGGCCGTCGGGCTGGTGATCCCCTTCGTGTCGGTCCAGGCGGTGGTCAGCCGGCGCAGTGCGTCGTAGCTGAAGCACTGGGTGTCGGTGACCCGGTCGGCACCGCCCGAGGACTGGGTCTCGGAGACGGTGGTGAGGTTGCCCACCTGGTCGTAGCCGTAGGTGGTGTCGGAGATCGGGTTGACGGTGTTGTTCTGCAGGGTGACCCGGTTGGTGGCCAGCCGGCCGGTGACCTGGTCGTAGGTCTGCGCGGTGCGCAGCTGCTTGGTCGGGGTGCCGATGGTGGTCTGCAGGACCTGGCCGAGCGGGCTGTAGCTGGTGGTGTTGACGTAGGGGGTGGTCGGCGAGCCCATGGAGACCAGGCCGCCCTGCAGGTTGTAGCCGAAGCCGACGGTCTCCTCGGCCAGACCGCCCGCGGCCCCGAAGGTCGTCGAGCCGAGCAGGCCGACGGTGTCGGTGTAGCTCGCGGCCGTGGTGTACGTGCCGGCGAGCTTGCCCTCGCCCACCGGGACGGTCACCGTGCTGCCGGTCGGCTGGTACGCGGTCGTGTACCCGTCGATCCGGGTGACGTAGGCGTCGCCGGCGCGGCCGTTGACGTACCGCGTCGTGGCGTCGGGGTAGCCCTTGGCCTTGGCGTCGAAGCTCCACTCGGCGAGCAGCTTCGTCTGGTCGGTGGTGCTGGTCCCCGCGTACTTCGCGGTGGTGCGGCCCATGCCGTCGTAGACGTACGACAGCCACTGGCCCCGGCCGTCCCGCGCCCTGGCGAGCCGGCCGAGGTCGTCGTACTCCTTGACCGAGGTGCCGCTGTCGGGGTCGGTCTGCGACACCAGCTGACCGCGCAGGTCGTAGGTGTAGCTCCAGACGTTGCCGGCGGTGTCCTTGACCGACGCGACGTCGCCCCTGGCGTCGAAGGTGTAGCTGGTGGTGACGTCGGCGCTGCCGACGGCGCCGACGGGCCCGGTGGACCAGACGACCGCGTTGGACGCGTTGGACACCGCGACCACGCCGTCGCCCCGGACCATGAGGTAGGCGCCGGTGGCACCGGTCGTGCCGCTCCTCCAGAGCCGCGCCGTCCTGCTCGCGTTCTGGACCACGAAGTCGCCGTCGGCCTGCATGACCGCCACGGCGCCCGGGTTGCCGGACGTGCCCGAGGACCAGAGCGTCCGGCCGTCGGCGAGCCCGGTCAGCACCAGGTTCCCGTCCGCCCGCATCGCCAGCCGGACGCTCTTGGACACCACCGACGTGCCCGAGGCGATCACCGTGCCGGCGGTCAGCTTCCGGTCGGGGGTGTCGTCGTGCACGACGGTCGAGGTGGTGCGGCCGAGGCCGTCGGTGTAGGTCGTCGTGCGCGCCGCACCGACCGTGGTGTCGACGCGGTCGGCACCCGGGTAGGACGTGCCGGACTGCCACAGGGTGCTGGCGAACGAGACCTGCTGGACCGAGACCGGCCTGCCCTGTCCGTCGTAGGCGGTCCTGGTCACCGACGGGCCGGTGTTGTTGGTCTCCGCCCACATGCCGGTGCCCGCCTCGTGCGCGGCGTCGGTGTAGGGGGCGATGTTGGAGACGGCCCAGCCGTGCGAGTCGTAGAAGCTCGACGACACGAGGCGCCCGGCGGAGTTGTCCGCGGTCGTGGTCTGGCTCTGCCGCGGCCTCAGCAGCCCGTCGTAGTAGGTGACGGACTTGTTGTACGAGCCGTTCTCGCGCAGGGTCTCGGTGGTGACGGCGGAGGGGTCCGGCTTGTCGCCGGCACCGTGCACGTCGTAGCCGAACTTGCGGTCGGGGCTCTGGGTCGCCTTGCTGCGGCCCGGCGTCCACACCTTGGTGCGGCGGCCGAGCGCGTCGAACTCGACGTCGGTGATCCGGCCGTTGACGTCGACGGCGTGCGTGACGGCGCCGCGCGCCACCGAGATCGTGCTGGTGGCCACCCAGCCCAACGGGTTCCTGGTCGACAGCGAGTCCGGGAGGACGCCGTCGGCCGGGAGGTAGGCGGTCGTGGTCGCGGCACCCGCCGCGTCCACCGTCTTGGTGACGCGGCCGTACTTGTCGTACTCCAGCCCGCCGAGCGACTGGTAGGACGGCTGCCCGGGGGCGGTGTACGACTTGATGGACTGGGTGCCGGTCACCAGGCCGAGCGAGCTGCCGTTGCGGCCGAGCACGCCGTAGGCGGCCGGGTCCGGCACTCCGGCGGCGCCGTCGTAGAAGAAGCGCTTGCCGTAGAGCGTGGTGGTCCCGCCGGGTGTGGTGCCGCACGGCCCGGCGACGGTGAGGACCTCGCTCGGGTAGATCAGCATCATCGGATTGGCGGCGGGCGCCGGGGCGTAGCCGGTGGTGGTGCAGGTCTGCTGCCCCGAGGCCGCCAGGTCGCCCTTCTCGTCGACCTGGTGGACCCGGCCGAGGTCGTCCATGGTGGTCACGGTCTGCACGGTCCGCCACGAGCCGTCGGACAGCAGGCCCAGCGAACGGGCCGAGGTCGAACGGACCTGGTGGGCCTTCAGGTCGGGGAGCGTGGACAGCTTCGCGGGTGCGGGGTCCTCCGAGGTCCAGGCCGTCCGGGCGGCACTGGCGGTCTCGGCGACCGTCGGCGGGTCGGCCAGCGTCTTGGCGACGACGCTGCCGCCGGCCTTGGTGAAGGTCTGCGTCTCGTAGGGGGCACCGGCCGACCAGGGGTTGTCGGTGATCTCCTCGTTGAGCGAGTTCCGCACCTTGACGGTGCGCCTGGTCCCGTCCGCCTTGTAGTCGCCGTCCATGCCCTGGAGGTAGGAGACGACGCTCTGGGTGATCGGGTCCGGGGCGGCGCCGGTGGTGGTGGTGACGGTGCGGTAGCCCCGGAACTGGTTCCAGGTGCGGTGCTGGTCGTCGGTCAGGTCGGAGTCGTCACGGTGCCAGGCGGCGCCGTCGCTGTAGGCGTAGTTGGTCACCTTGGCCGGCGAGCCGGCCTTGGTCCGGTCGCTGTCGGTGACCTGGGCGACCAGGGTCTTGTGGAACCAGTCCTCGATCGGGTCCTTCCCGCCGGGCGTCGTCCACCAGACCGGGTAGCAGGCCATGGTGTTGGCGTCGGCCGAGGCCGGCATGGTGTTCTTCTCGCGCGAGCACTCCGGCGCCCGGTAGGTGACCGCGACGGATTCGCCGGTCTCGGTCTGGATGCTGGAGACGCGCGGGTGGAACAGCGGCGGGGCGGCCGGAGAGAGGCCGTCGACCCGGTTGTCCATCTCGATGCCGGTGAAGGTGACCGGGTCGAGGGTGAGCGGGCCGCCGCCGCCGGCGGAGGTGTCCCGGCCGGTGTGGACGATCTCGGAGAGCCACATCACGGACTGCAGGGCGCCGGCGTTCGTCGGGTCCTGGGTCTTGCCGGTGACCGGGTCGTAGGTGCCGCCGGCATCGGAGAAGACCTGCTTCAGCTCGAAGCTGTCGACGTCCTGCCAGCCGGATCCGGTACGGACCTTGGTGTCCACCGACTTCAGCCGGAAGGTCGACCAGAAGGTCGGTCCGCCGGTGAGGCAGACCCCGTCGGTGTCGTCGTCCTCGACCTTGTTCTTGTCGGTGGCGAGGCAGGTCAGGTCGTACGGCGTGTCCGGCCAGTTGGTCGCGGTGTCCCGCGACAGGTTGTCGAGGGTGCAGACGCTGTCGGAGGTCGTGCAGCGCTGCGCCGCGTTGAACACGACCTTGGCGGCGGGCTCGCGGCCGGCCTGCGCGTCCGTCAGCTGGTAGCCGTAGGAGATCTGGGTGAGGCGGCCGCCCCGGGTGTACTGGGTGAGGGTGCCGCCCTTGTCGTCCTTGGCGACCTGGCCGTAGCCCATGTTGTAGTAGTTGGACTCGGTCGACCAGTCGTAGCGCTGGACGTTGCCGTGCGGGTCCACGGCGAAGTCGAGGTTGAACCGGTAGCCGACCGGCTGGTCGCACCGCGAGTCATTGCCGTCGGCGGAGTCGTGGCACGGGTCCTCCGCCTTCGGGTGGTAGACCGGCACGCCCCAGGCGCTGTTGGTCGCCGTGTCCGACGTGGTGCCCGGCGCGTGGTTCAGGCCCAGGTAGTACGCGGTGCCGTCGGTGGTGGTGACCTTGAAGTACTCACCCTGCCAGAGGCCGTTGGTGGCCCCGGTCAGCCGCTCGATCCTCGTGCCGTCGTCGTTCTGCAGCCGGTAGCCGCCCGAGGAGTCCCGGAGCAGCTCGCCGGTGTGCGAGCCGAGCGAGATCGTGGCGTTCCAGCCGCCCCAGCACTCGTCCCCGGAGTCCTCGATGCCCTGGTCCTTGCACGCCTTGTAGGAGCGCTCGATGAAGCCCGGGCTGTAGCCCCAGCCGTCACCGATCCACGAGGACTGCGAGTTGCGGGCCGAGGTCTCGCCGTCCACCGACTGCGAGTCGTAGGCGAGGGTGACCGCGGGCGCGGCGCCGCCGAGCGACGGCGGCACGGTGATCGGGTAGGCGTAGGTGAACGCGCCGGAGGCGGAGGCCGTCCAGGCGCCCGAGGCGGACAGCGAGGTCGCCCCGTAGTCGCCCTGCGAGCCGCCGGAGCCGGCGACCGCCGCGACCGCCATGGTGGCGCCGGCCGAGCGCGCGGCCGACGACGCGGCGGCGAAGCCGCTCGTACCGGTCCGCACGTCGGAGGCGACCGCGACCGTACCCGACAGCGTCCGGGCCCGCGGGTCGTTGGTGAACTCGATCGGCGTCTGCCGGCGGCACTCCGCGCGCTGCGGCGTCGTCAGTGCACAGCCCGGCAGCGCGACCAGCCGCAGCCGGGATGCCCAACCGCCGCCGTACGCCTGCTCGATGGAGCTGTAGTCGAGCGACACCGAGACGCCGCCCACCCCCGGCCTGCCGTCACCGCGGGCCAGTCCGACCAGGAGCCCGTCGACGCCGGCGGCCTTGGCGCCGCTCCGGTCGGCCAGCCGGACCTCGACCGAGGAGAGCGGCGCGACCGGGGCGACCGGGGCGATCAGGCGCCCGGACCGCGGGCCGAGCGCCGAGGTCGGGACGGCGGACACCGAGACCGGGGTACCGCCCGCCTTCAGGCGCCCGGTGGCCGGCGAACCGCCGAGGTCGACGGTGGCGGTGGAGCCGCCGGGCCAGCGGGCCGCCTCCGGGGTGTGCGTCCGGAGCTCCCGGGCGCCCTTCGGAACGGCCGGCTTCGGGGCGGGGCGCGCCGCGCCCACCGGCCCCCCGGGCACCTTCGGTTGCTGGGGGAGCGGGTCGGCCGACCATATCTCGCCGGTGTAGCGGTAGGGGCCTACGAGGACGTCGGTGGCCACCGCCAGCGGCGTCGCCAGCGAGAACGCGGCAACCGTCGCCATCGCGACCGTCCCCCGTCTCGCCCATCCCCTCCCCCGGGCAGCACGAGACCATCGCACTTTCGCGCGCATCGTGAATCATCCCCCTATTAACAGTTTTGGACGGCCCCGGGGCTGATGCACCATCACGCGATTTCGCCCCTGGCCAGGGCGAACCGTATTGCCACACACGCATCACCGGCAATACCCTTCCCCGGCAGTCACATCGCTCACAACAATCACACCCGACCCAGGGGTTTCGACGGGTCAGGTGTCCGATGCCTGCGATGTGGCCAAATCCACTGCCCGCCAGGGGGGTTGTGAATCCCCCCGCGAAACGGTCGCGGGCACCAGACACATTCGAAGGATCTTTCGTGGGGGAAAACACCCGCGTCCCACGCGGTGGGACGCGATCGCCAGGACGTCGGCTCGCGCTGACGGCGGCGCTCGCCGGCCTGATACTCGGCACCGCCGGCCCGGCCCTGGCCGACGACCGGCCCGCGGACCGGCCCGCCGTCTCCGACTCACCGATGAGGGCGGCCTCCGAACGCGCGAAGAAGGAGCGGAAGCCGGTCGCGGTCGAGGAGTTGACCTCCGAGACGACCCAGACGGTGGCCAACGCGGACGGCACCTTCACGCTGACCGACCACGTCCAGCCGGTCCGGGTGAAGCGCGACGGCTCCTGGTCGGCCGTGGACGCGACCCTGGGGAGGAACGGCGACGGCACCTTCTCGCCGAAGGCCACCCCGGCCGGGCTGGCCCTCTCCGGCGGCGGCTCCGGCCCGCTGGCCACGCTCACCGACGCCAAGGGCCGCCGGCTCTCCGTCACCTTCCCGGTCGCCCTGCCCGCTCCGGCCGTCACGGGTGACAGCGCGACCTACGGCAACGTCCTGCCCGGCGTCGACCTGCGGGTCATCGCCAACGACCAGGGCGGCCTGCGCGAGGTCCTGGTCGTCCACGACGCCACGGCCGCCGCCGACCCGGCGCTGAAGTCCCTGAAGCTCGCGGTCGCCACCAGCGACGGGCTGACCGTGGCCGCCGACGAGAACGGCTCCGTCACCGCGCGGACCACCGACGGGACGACGGCGTTCACCGCGCCGACCCCGGTCATGTGGGACTCCTCGACCACCGCCGGTACGGTCGCGGCGCGGCCCGCCCAGGCACCCGCCCCGGCGGCGCGCAAGGGCGAGCTCAGGTCGGCCCGCGTCGACGAGGCGCCGCCCGCCGCGCCCGCCCCCACCCGCTCCACCGAACGCGAGCCCGGCACCGGCGCGCAGCTCAAGCGGATCGCCGTGACGGCCGAGCCCGGCGCACTGACCCTGGTACCCGACGCCGGGCTGCTGACCGGCCCGGACACCGTGTGGCCGCTGTACATCGACCCCTCGGTCAGCCCGGTGACCAACGGCACCAGCCACTACGCCACGGTCCGGGAGGGCTGCCCCGGCATCGTCGCCTACGACGAGCCGCAGGACAACGGCCAGGGCGCCGGCTACCAGCACTGGAACGACTGCCAGGGCCTGTACCGGTCCTTCTACCAGATCGACACCAGCAACCTGACCGGTGACATGGTGGTCTCCCGGTCGGAGTTCCACATCACCGAGACCTACGGTGCGTCCTTCGACTGCAACCACACCGCGCCGGTGTCCCTGGCCACCGTCAGCGAGCTCGCGACCGACACCAAGTGGTCCAAGCAGCCCTGGGTGACCGGCGACGGGTGGCTCGGCGGCGCGCAGTACCCGAAGAGCTCCAACATCTCGAACCACTGCGGCAACCACGAGGCCGTGTTCAACGTCACCGGCCAGATGCAGAAGCTCGTCGGCCACAACTCCAACTGGACCGTCGGCATCTTCGGCAACGAGACCAAGTCGTCGGGCAACAACGACTTCATGCGGTTCAACACCAATCCGTACGTGGTCACGGTGTTCGACATCGCGCCCAACGCCCCCGACATGATCAGCGTCAGTCCGCAGCCGCACGGCCCGGACAGCAACGGCTGCGACGGCGTGAACATCGGCTGGATCGGCAACTCCGGCACCACCGGCAGCGCCTCCAACATCACCCTGAACGCCCGGCTCTCCACCAAGATGAGCGGTGTCAACCTCCAGGCCATGGCGCACGTCTGGGACAACATGTCCAACGACGGCGGTGGCAACCCGGCCAGCAAGTCCTGGCCGTGGAGCGCGTCGGTGAGCAACTGGGGCACCGTCTACGACAACGTCGGTTTCACCGTCGAGGACGGCCACCAGTACGGCTGGAACATGATCGCCAGCGACGGCACCCTGACCGGCCCCAGCTCCCCCTACTGCTACTTCAACGTCGACCTGACCCCGCCGAGCATCCCGACGGTCGCCGACAACGCGGCCTTCCCGCCGCTCGGCAGCGACCGGACGCCCACCGGCCACGCCGGCGCCACCGGGGCCAAGGTGCGGGTCACCGCCAACGACCCGGTGCCGGGCGGCTGCACCCGCGGCAGCTGCGTCAGCAGCGGGATCGACCGGTTCGAGTACTCGCTGGACGCCAACATCCCCGGCGGCGGCCCGTCCGTCCCCGCCGTCCAGGCGGCCGGCGGCACCGCGACCGCGGACGTCCCGATCAGTGTGAGCAGCGCCCAGTGGGGCACCCACACGCTGTTCGTGCGCGCCGTCGACAAGGCCGGCAACACCCAGGGCACCGTCGCCCAGTACAGCTTCTTCGCCCCGTTCGACCCCAGCGCCAAGGTGGCCCCGGGCGACCTGAACGGCGACGGGGTCCCGGACCTCGCCGCCACCACGACCGCCGGCGACCTGGTGCGCGTCCCGGGTGGCGGCTCCACCGAGGACCTCGAAACCATCTCCACCCCGGCGACCAGCCCGGACGGCACCGGCTGGAACAACTACCTGGTCGCCCACCGCGGCACCCTCACCGCGGCCATGGCCGACGACCTGTTCGCCTATCAGAAGACGACCCACAAGCTGTACCTGTACCAGAACGACGCCAACACGGCGGGCGGCACCACGGGCCACTTCACGCTGACCCAGAACGTCGTCCCCCTCAACAACTCCGCGGGCTGCCCCGCCAAGGGCTCGGACGGCACCTGGAACAAGGTCACCCAGATCCTGGCACCCGGCAAGCTCGCCCAGATGGCCGACGTACCGGACCTGGTGACGGTCGACAACGCGGAGCTCTGGTACTTCCCGGGCACCTACCAGGCGGGCTGCAACCTCGCCGCGGGCGTGAAGATCGGCACCGGTGACTGGTCCCGCACCACCCTGCTCGCACCGGGCACGGTGAACGGCGTCCCCACCCTGTGGGCCCGCGAGAACGCCACCGGCGCCGTCAGCAGCTTCCCGCTGACCTTCGACGGCAACGGCGTCCCGACCACCCGGATCACCGCTCCCACCAGGGCCCCGCTGACCTCCGGCGTGCTCGACACCGCCGGTAAGAACATGTGCCTGGACATCAACGGCTCGAACACCGCCAACGGCACACCGGCGCAGATGTACAGCTGCAACACCACCGACGCGCAGAGCGCCGCCCTCGGCACCGACAGCAGCGTCCACCTGCTGGGCAAGTGCCTCGACGTGAGCCGCGGCGGCCTCGACAACGGCAGCCCGGTCCAGCTCTGGGACTGCAACGGCACCGGCGCCCAGAAGTGGGTCCCCGGTCCGTTCGCCGGCTCGCTGCTCAACCCGCAGTCCGGCCGGTGCCTGGCCGACCCCGCGGCGTCCAACACGCCCAGGACCCAGCTGATCCTCTGGGACTGCCTGACCGACCACGCCGAGCAGGTCTGGGCCGCGACCACCACGGGCAAGGCCCTGCCGCCGGCCCAGCCGGTCCTCCCGACCGGCCTCGGCGACCGGCTGGCCCCGACCGTGGCCTCCCCCGGTGACGTCGACGGCGACGGCAACCCCGACCTGTACGGGACGTCCGCCACCGGCACCGTCACCCGGCTCCCGGGCGCCCGGACGCCGGCCGCCCAGGCGGCCGACCGCTGGAGGCTGACCGACACCACCGACAGCCGGCGGGCCAACGACCTGACCGTGGCCGGCGGAGCGGCCGTCGGCCCCGACGCCACCCGGGGCACGGTCCTGAACCTGCCCGGCGGCACCGGCTACGCGGTCAGTGCCACCGGCTCCGTCGACACGCGCAAGAGCTACACCGTCTCCGCCTGGGTCAAGCCCGGCGACCTGGCCAACACCTCCGTGTTCGTCAGCCAGGGCGGCACCAACAACGTCGGCCTCCAGCTGTACTACTCCGCCTGGGCGCACGCCTTCGCGTTCGGCCGCAACGTCGACGACTCGGCCGTCGACACCTTCAACGCCGTCTACGGCCCGACCACCGGCGGCCTCAGCCCCAGGCTCAACACCTGGACCCACCTGACCGGGGTCTACGACGCCGGCACCAAGCAGCTCCAGCTCTTCGTCAACGGCGCCGCGGCCGGTGCCGCGGCCTACGCCGGCACCGAGTGGAACGCCACCGGGCCGGTCCAGATCGGCCGGCGGGTCCTGGCCGGCGGGTACGCCCAGTACGCGACCGGCGCGGTCGGCGACGTCGTGATCGTCCCGTCCGCGCTGCCTGCCACCGCCGCCGCGGCGCTGGCCACCGACACCGCCCAGTTCGACGCCCCGGTGCTGTTCGGCGACGTCCACCGGCCCACCGACCGGTGGAGGCTCACGAACTCCGCCGACGAGATCCGGCCGGCCAACAGCCTCACCGTCTCGGGCTCGGCCTCGTTCGTCAACGACACCACCCGCGGCACCGTCCTCGGCCTGTCCGGCGCCACCGACGCGCTGGCCACCACCGGCGGCCCGGTCGTCGACACCGCCAGGAGCTACTCCGTCTCGGCCTGGGCCTACCTGACCGGGACGAACGACTACGCGACCGTGGCGGCCCAGTCGGGTACCAGCGTGAGCGCCTTCTACCTGCAGTACTCGAAGGCCTTCAACGCCTGGACGTTCGTCTCGCCGTCCGGCGACTCGACCGGACCGGCCTCCTACCCGGCCGCGTTCGCGAGCACGCCGCCGGCCCTCAACACCTGGACCCACCTGGTCGCCACCTACGACGCGCCCGGCCAGACCATGAGCCTGTACGTCAACGGCAAGCTCGCGGCCACCGCCGTCAACTCCACTCCGTGGGCCTCCACCGGCCCCCTGACCATCGGCTCGGCCAAGAACGGGAACAGCTTCCCCGGCCGGATCAGCGACGTCCAGACCTGGACCAGCGCGCTCTCCCCGGCCGCCGTCGCCTCGCTCGACTCGGAGCAGCCCGTGCTGACCCAGCTCGTCTGACCCAGCTCGTCCGACCCGCTGGGCCGGTCCATGACGTCGGCCTCCGGGACCCGCCAACGGTCCCGGAGGCCGACGTTGTGCTGTGTGGCGCCCCTGCGGACGGCTAGCCGAAGACCGCCCGGCGGAAGGCGTTGCGCAGGTCGGTGAGGGGCTGGGTCTCGCGGCTGTAGTGCACCTTGTTGGTGAGCAGCAGCGCCCAGCGGCCGAGCCGGCGGGAGACCCAGATCCCGGTGCCGGTGAAGCCGTAGTGGACGAAGGTGCCGTCGGCGGGGTCGGTGCCGGGGGCGCAGAGCCAGGACAGGCCGCGCGCGGGGGCGAGTCCGCCGGTCTGTTCGCGCAGCGACTCGGCGATCCAGGGTCCGGCCCAGGGCAGCGCGGCCGGCGGGTCGACCAGGGCGGTGAGGAAGCGTTCGAGGTCGCGGGCGGTGGAGAAGGCGCCCGCGTTGCCGCAGACGCCGCCGAGCAGCCGGGCCGAGGGGTCGTGCACCACCCCGCGCAGCGGGGCGCCGACGGCCCGGTCGTACTCGGTGGGTGCGGTGCGGGCGGCCGACGCCGGACCGAGCGGGCCGAAGCGGGTGTCGGTCATGCCGAGCGGGCGCCAGACCTGCCGTTCGGCGAGCGCGTCGAGCGGGGCGCCGGCCAGGTCCTCGACCAGGTGGCCCAGCAGCACGGCGGCACGGTCGGTGTACTCGACGGCGGTGCCGGGCGGGCGGTGCAGCGGGGCGGCGACGACGCCGGCCCGGATCGCCGCCCGGTCCCGGCCGTAGCGCTGCTCGAACTCCGTGCGCAGCGGCAGTCCAGCCGTGTGGGCGAGGAGTTGACGGGCCGTCACGCACCCCGTCGGCTGCCCCGCGGCCGGCGGCCAGTAGTCGCCGAGCGGGCGGTCGAGCGGGAGCCGGCCGGCCTGCCGGAGCGCGCCCGCACACGGCCAGAGGGCGACGATCTTCGTGAGGCTGGCGAGGTCGAAGAGCGTGTCGGGCCCCATCTCCAGCCCCTCGTACGGGCCTTGGCCGAGCACCCCGACGGAGCCCCGGCCCCGCCCGCCGGCGGCGTCGCCGACGGCCCAGACGCCGCCCGTGCCGACCCGGCGCAGCCCCGCCTCCACCAATCGCTCCAACTCGCCACCGGGGGCGCCGAGCACGGCCGGCGGGTCGGGGGCCGCGGCCCGTACCGGCTGCTCGTCCACGCCTGCCCCCGCCCGCTCGGCCACCGGTCCGCCCGGAGCCTACCCAGCGGGCGGGCGGTCAGACGGCGGGCACGCCGCCGAACTCCTTGCCGAGGCAGATGCTCTGCGGGTGGTCGCGGTAGATGCCGAACTTCTGGATCGGGTCGTAGCCCTCGGATCCGTAGAGCGCGACCGCCTCGGGCTGCTCGGTCCCGGTCTCCAGCACGAACCTGGTCCGGCCGGCCTCGGCGGCGGTCTGCTCCAGGCGGCGCAGCACCGTCCGCGCGAGGCCGCGCCCGCGGGCCCGGGGGACGACGAACATCCGCTTCAGCTCGGCGTCGCCGTCGCGCAGGCCGTGCGGGCCGGCCTGCTTGGCGCGCCAGCCGCCGCAGGCCACCGGCCGGCCGTCGAGGTAGGCGATCAGGAACAGACCGGCCGGCGCCTCGAAGTCGTCGGGGTGCAGCTCGGTGAGGTCGCCCTCGCCGTAGCGGCGGACGTACTCCTCCTGCACCTCCGCCGAGAGGCGCTGGGCGTCCGGGTGGCCGTAGCCGGTGACGCGGATCTCGATGATGTCGCCCTTGCCGTCCCGCAGCTCGGCGGTCCCCGTGATGCTCTCCATGGTTGAAGAGACTACGACCTCGGGTCAGCGGCCCTCGAACCGGGCGACCAGCTCCTCCTTGCCGAACATCCGGGCGGTGTCGACGGCGGACGGCGTACCGGCCGTCGGGTCGGCGCCGCCCGCCAGCAGGGCGGTCAGCACGTCCTCGGCGCCCTTGAAGACGGCGCCGGCCAGCGGGGTCTGGCCGCGGTCGTTGGCCCGGTTCGGGTCGGCGCCGCGCGCCACCAGGGCGGTGACGGTGGCGGCGTGCCCGTGGTAGGCGGCGAGCATCAGCAGGGTGTCGCCGCGGTCGTTGGTCAGGTTGGCGGGCGCGCCGGCGTCGACGTAGGCGGCGAGGGTGTCGGTGTCACCGGCCCGGGCCGCGTCGAAGAGCTTCCCGGCCAGCTCGACCACCTCGGAGTCCGGGGCGTCGGCGGGCTGCTGGCTGGCGGCGTCGGTCATGGCGGGCCTCTCCTGGGCGTTCTCGGGCACCCCGGGCCTCGCCCGGGAGCTTCTCGGTCTGTCGGTCGCGCGTACCGCACCGTAGCGGCCCGGTACGCGGACGATCCAGCGCGCGTCCGGACTTCGGACGCCGGCCGGACCGCGGCATTCCCCCGCACGACACACGGGCGGGAAGGTTTCGCCGCCGTTCGAGCGAACTTCCCGGCCCCCTCGGTGCCTTCCCGGCCACCCGCCGGGAATGCCTCGCCGCGCCGGTACACGGGGCCGCCGGGCCCCGTTCCGGGCGGTTCGCATACCTCCACCCGGCGCCCATCCGGGTATTGGCCGAGAAGACCACCCATTTGCACCGTTCCATCATCTATTACTTTTTGTCACGATTAAGGCACATTCCGTGACACTGTCCCTGTCCCCCTCCCCGAGGAGCAGAGCGTGATCCTCTCGATTTCCGGCATCGTCCTGTTCGGCACCATCGCCTTTCTCTTCTTCCGCAGGGACGGACTAAAGGTCTCCCACGCGATCGTCTGCGCCCTGCTCGGCTTCTACATCGCCGGTTCCTCGATCGCTCCGAGCATCACCGCGGGCGGCGCCAGCCTGGCCAGCCTGCTCGGCGGCCTCAAGTTCTAGCGCGGCCACTCCCCCGTACGGGCCCGGGCGCGGATCCCACCGCCCCCGGGCCCCGTCGTACACCCGACGCCGACCCCCTGAACCCGACCGTCCCACTCGCCCGGGGAGCCAAGGAATGCCGCTCAACCGCCACTTCAGCAAGGGCCGCGACCTCGCCCGCACGGCCGGCGACCACGCCTCCGACATGTTCGCGCCGCTGACCGTCATCGGGCGCGGGATGCGCCACCACGTCGCCTGGGCCAAGAGCCGCTGGCAGGCGACCCCGAAGGACCGGCGCGGACCGACGGTCTTCCTGGTCGCCGCCATGCTGCTCGGCATCTACCTGCTGCCGCACGGGCTGCTGTTCGCCCTGGTGGCCCTGATGGCCAGCGCCGCCTGGAACGGCCGCTCCCCCAAGGCCGCGGCGGGGCCGCCCGAACCGGACGTCGTCGACGTCAAGCTCACCGCCCTGTACGCCGCGCTGACCCCGTACCTGGCCTCACCGGACGACCTCAGCCCGCTCTACCACCACGAGGGCGGCTACAAGGACGTCTTCGGCTCCTGGGAGTTCGACGCCGAGGGGCGGCTCTCCCGGCTGGAGCTGGTCTACCCGGCCTACTTCACCGACACCGAGCCCGCCGCCCGGGCCCGGATCGAGCAGGTCGTGCAGGGAAAGGCCGGCCGCGCCCGGGAGTACCGCTTCGACTGGGACGAGGAGTCCAACCGGCTGCGGATCGCCGCCCTGGCCCCGCTGCCCACGGACATCGCGGCCCAGCGCTTCGTGACCACCCCCGGCGAGATCGTGCTGGGCTTCACCGACGAGGCCGGCAGCGCCCGGACCATCCCGGTGGGCCAGGGCGGCGCCGTCACCCAGCAACCGCCGGTGGTCTGGCGCACCGGCCCCCGCTCGGGCGAGCCGCACCTGCTGGCGCTCGGCGTGACCGGCTACGGCACCTCCAGCCTGATCCGGTCGATCGCGCTCCAGGCGCTGCCCCACGGCGACCTGGTGGTGATCGACGGCGCCGGCACCGGCGAGCACGCCTGCCTGGTCAGCCGGCCCGGCGTGCACACCGTGGAGACCAGCCTGCACGGCGCGCTGGCCGCGCTGGAGTGGGTCGCCCGGGAGACCGAGCGCCGGCTGACCGCGCTGAACGCCGCCCGGCACGCGGGGGCGGCCGCGCCCGAGGACGTCACCCGGCCGCTCTGGCTGCTGCTCGACCACCCGACCGAGCTGAGCGAGCTGGCCCACGCCGAGGGCCGGCCGGACCCGCAGGACCTGCTGGAGCTCCCGCTGCGGCACGGCCGGGCCGCCCGGGTCACCGTCGTGTTCGCCGACGACATCGAGGCCCGGGACCGGATCACCCCGACCGTGCGGGCCACCACCCGGGCCCGCGTCCTGCTCGGCCCGACCGGCCCCGAGGAGTCCTACGGCACGCTCGGCGCGCCGCTGGACATCGTGCCCGCCGCGCACGCCCCGGCCGGCCGCGGCTACGCCCGGATCGGCACCGGCACACCGGTCCGCCTCCAGGTGCCGGCCACCGTCGACCCGCTGGACGAGGAGGCCCCGGCCCAGCTGCGCGAGGCGGTGATCGCCCTGCTCCCGCACCGCGACACCCGGACCGAGGCGGCCGCTCCGGTCGACGTCCCGCCGCGCCCGGCCGGCCCGCCGCCGGTACCGGTGGCCGAGCCGGTCCAGCAGCCGCAGGCGGTCGACCTGGGCAAGGAGCACGCGCCCCTGCGGTTCCGTCCACTGGCCTGAAAGGGGCCCGCCGGGGCGGGGCGACGTAGGGCGGCGGATCCCGTCCCGGTACGCTCGTGGTGGAAAGGCCGACCGATCACCAGATGTGAAATAGGTGACACCTGGGGTGATATCCACGGCCAGATGTGACAAATCGGGCGCCGGTGGGTACAAACAGGGGCGGCACGACAGACGACGCATGTCCCGGGACGGGAATCTTCGTCGGAAGCCGAGCGTTGACCGAACGACGAAGAACAGCGACCACTAGTCCTGTGGGCCATAAGCCCGGGAGGCACGATTCATGAGCGAGCGAGCTCTCCGCGGCACGCGACTCGGGGCCACTAGCTACGAGACCGACCGTGGTATCGATCTGGCTCCCCGCCAGACCGTCGAGTACGCATGTCAGAACGGACACCGATTCGAGGTTCCTTTCTCGGTCGAGGCGGAGATCCCCTCGGCCTGGGAATGCCGCTTCTGCGGCCAGGAGGCAGTACTCCTCGACGGTGACGAGCCTGAGGAGAAGAAGACCAAGCCCACGCGTACCCATTGGGACATGCTGATGGAGCGCCGCACGCGCGAGGAGCTGGAGGAGGTGCTGGCCGAGCGGCTGGCCGTACTCCGCTCCGGAGGGATGAACCTCGCGGTACACCCGCGGGACACCCGCAAGAGCGCCTGACCCGTTTCCCGCCCCGGCGGGAGCACGCGAAAAGGGACCCTGGCCCCCAGGGTCCCTTTCGCATGTCCGGGTCCTTCGACGGCGGCCGCCCCGGGCGCTGATGCCCCGGGGCGGCCGCCGTCGCCGGTCAGCCCTTCAGCGGCGGACGGTAGGTGGTGTCCGGGCCCTGCGGGCCGGCGCCCGGCTCGACCACCTCGCCCTGGATCACCTTGCCGTCCGGGCGGTGGATGCGCAGCTGCTCCTGCAGCCGCACCGCGTCCGCGAGCGGATCGGCCCCGAGGCCGGCGGTGCTGCGCAGCGCCTTGTCCGCGAAGCGGCGCCCGGCGGCCCGCCAGAGCGCCCGGGTCGGCGGGAGGAGCAGGGTCAGCGCCAGCGCGTCCGAGAGGAAGCCCGGAAGCATCAGCAGCAGGCCGGCCAGCACGGTGAGGCTGGTTCCGGTCTGCGGCTGCTGCGACTTCGGGTCCCGGCTCTGGTCGATCGCCGCGGACAGCGCCTTCAGCCCCGCGCGCTTGATCAGCGAGCCGCCGATCAGGGCCCCGGCGATCAGCAGCAGCACGACGGTCAGGCCGCCCAGCCACGAGCCCACCTGGACCAGCAGCCAGATCTCCAGCACCAGCCAGGCGGTGACCACCAACGGCAGCACCCGGCGGAGCTTTCCGCGCCGGGCCTGAGGGGCAGGGGTAGCTTGCTGGGTCACGGTACGAATCCACTCCATAGCGGTGCTCTGCGCGCCGCACGGGAGATCCGGGCCGGCTACGGCACCACCTGGTCCAACGACCAGCCGCCGGCCGGTGTTCCACCGCCGCCCGGGCCGACGGGCCCGCCGACCGGCCGCGCCGGCTCAGGAGACCGTCGGGCCGGAGGGCTCGGAGGCGGCCGGGCGGGTCACCCGGCGGCGGCCGATCAGCAGGGCCGCCCCGCAGGCCAGCAGGCCCGCGACGGCCAGCGTCCACTCGGGCGCGACGCCCACCCGGTCCGCCACCGTGGTGCCGTCGCGCAGCGGGACGACGGCGGACAGCTCGGCGGCGGTCAGCTCCTCGGTGCGCTGCTGCACCGAGCCGTCGGGGGCGATCACCGCGCTGATCCCGCTGGTGGCGGCGATCAGCACGGCCCGGCCGTGCTCGACGGCACGCAGCCGGGACATCGCGAGCTGCTGCTCGGGCTGGCCGGTCTTCGCGTAGGTCGCGTTGTTGGTCTGGACGACGAGCACCCGGGCGCCCTTGTCCACGGTGTCGCGGACGATCTCGTCGTACGCCACCTCGAAGCAGATGACGTCGCCGATCTTC
Organism: Kitasatospora sp. NPDC022856; assembly: GCF_055561235.1. Lineage (NCBI taxonomy): Bacteria > Bacillati > Actinomycetota > Actinomycetes > Kitasatosporales > Streptomycetaceae > Kitasatospora > Kitasatospora sp. NPDC022856. The sequence continues at coordinate 195,810 of NZ_JBVHHE010000012.1, forward strand.
GCCGGGCCCAGCTGCATGACGCCGTTGTGGTCGCCGGGGTAGAAGTCGCGGGCGACCCGCTGCAGCCGGGTGATCACCTTCATCAGCTGGTCGCGGAACGGCACGTACTCGCCGAACGGGACGGGGTGCTGCTTGGTGTAGGAGGCGCCCGGACCGGTCTTCGGGTCCCAGACGATGCCCTCGTTCTGGACGTGCCGCTCGTCCGGCCCGTCCACCAGGGTGCCGACCAGGGTGGGTACGCCGACCGCCTTCACGGCGTCGTCGATGCGCCGGTAGGCCAGCGGGTCGCTGAACGGGTCGAGGTCGGAGGAGTTCTCCGGCCAGATCACCACGTCCGGCTTCTCCACCCGGCCGGCCTCGATGTCGGCGGCGAGCTTCTCGGTGGCGGCGGCGTGGTTGTTCAGCACCATCATCGGCCGGCCGAGGAAGTCCATCCCCGGGTTGGGCACGTTGCCCTGGATCAGGGCGACCTTGACGGTGTCGGCGGGCGCGGTGGGCACCGGGACCAGATAACCGGCCAGCAGGGCCGCGACGGCGCCCAGCGCGGCCAGCGCGGCGGCCCTGGGCGCCCGGCGGGGCCCGCGCAGCCGCAGCGCCGCCCAGGCCAGCAGGGCGCCGGCCAGCGCGACGGCGAAGGTCACCAGCGGGGCGCCGCCGATCGCGGCGAGCGGGGTGAACGGGGTGGCGGTGTTGGCGAACGCGAGGCGGCCCCAGGGGAAGCCGCCGAGCGGCAGCCGGTCACGGGCCCACTCCTGGGTGATCCAGAGGCAGGCCGCCCAGAGCGGCCAGCCGGGCAGCCGGGAGGTGAGCGCCAGGCCGGAGCCGAGGGCCGCCAGGAAGAGCGCCTCGATCACCGAGAGGCCGACGGTGGCGTCCCAGCCGACCACCCGCAGCCAGCTGAGCAGCAGCAGGAAGAACGGCAGCCCGAAGGCGAAGCCCGTCCAGGCGGCCTGCCGGACGGTGCGGCCGAGGGTGAGCAGCGAGAGCGCGGCGACGCCCACCAGCGAGAGCGGCCAGAGGTCGAACGGCGGGAAGGCCAGCGCGAGGAGCAGCCCGGCGAGGACGGCCAGGCCGGTGCGGGGCAGTCCGGCGCGCACCTTGGCGACGGCGCGGGCGACCCGGCCGGGGGCGGGGGCGTCGGACGTCACGGACGCCTCGGGGAGGGCGTCCGACCGCTCCTGTGTGACGTGGAGTGCCACCGGCGCACCATCTTCCTGGTCGGGCTGTCCGCGCTTGGCTGTCCGTTGGCGCGTTCTTCACCGCCCGTTGAGTTCGGACGCTGTGCGAAAGACGGTACCCCGGAACCGGCCCCGCGCGTGAGGCCGGGTGGCCCGCCGAGCAGCGGGCTCCCGGCCCTGGCGGGGCGGTGTCAGCGCGGGCTGTAGCGGACCGTGCGCAGCGGCCAGTCGGCGGCGAGCCAGGCGGCCACCGCGCGGTACAACGGGGCGTCCAGCTCGGCGCGGTCGGCGCGGACCCAGGAGCTGACCGTCGTGGTGGCCGGGTCCTCGTGGTCCGGGTAGATGTACACGCAGCCGACGACGTCGCCGCCGGGGTTCGCCAGCACGGTGTAGGTGAAGCCGCGGCGGTGCTCGAAGTCGGCGGCGTGCCGGCGCAGGTCGGCCAGGTTGCGCTCCGGCGTCATGCCCTCGGCGGGCGGCCAGCTGCCGGTCCAGCCCGGGGTGGCGTGGATGTGGTCGATGCTCGACGTCCAGGCCGCGAGGTCGGAGTCGTTGTGCTGCTCGCCGAGGGGCTCCAGGCGGAACCCCTCGGCGGCGAGGGTGCGGGGGACGACGAAGCCGGCGGGTACCAGCGGATGATCACTCATGCCGGTCAACCTACGCAGCGCGGGCCGCCCCGGTCACCCGGACCTACCGCGGGGCCGCCCGCTCCGCCACCGCCCGGTGGACGGTCCGGCCCCGGACCACGGTGCGCAGGCAGACCGGCAGCGGACGGCCCGGGGTGAGGTCGGGCAGCCCGGGGGTGCCGGAGCGCGGGTCGGTGGACCAGCCGGCCACCCGGGAGTCGGGGGCCTGGACCACGAGCTCGTCGGCGGCCCAGACCGCGTAGCTGGCGATCGCGCCGGGGACGAGCACGCCGTCCTGGTCGCGGCCGATCGCCCGCCAGCCGCCCCGGGTGTGGGCGGTGAAGGCGGCGCGGGCCGAGATCCGGTGGTCGAGGGTCCGGTGGAAGGCCGCCGCGCGGACGGTGCCCCAGGGATCGAGCGGAGTGACCGGGGCGTCCGAGCCGAAGGCCAGCGGGACGCCGGCCCGCAGCAGCGCGGCGAACGGGTTGAGCGCGGCGGCGCGCTCGGCGCCGAGCCGCTGGACGTACATGCCGTCCGGGCCGCCCCAGGCGGCGTCGAAGGCGGGCTGCACGGAGGCGGTGAGGCCGAGTTCGGCGAAGGCCGCGACGGACGCCCCCTCCAGTGCCTCGGCGTGCTCCACGCGGTGGCGCAGCGCCCTGACGCGGTCGGCGCCGACCCGCTCGCCGGCCGCCCGGACGCCCGCGAGGACGGCGCCCACGGCGGCGTCGCCGATGGCGTGGAAGCCGGCCTGCAGCCCGGCCTCGGTGCAGGCGGCGACGTGGTCGGCGACCTGCTCGGCGCTCAGGTAGGAGGTGCCGGTGTGGTCGGCGTCGGCGTAGGGGCTGTGCAGGCAGGCGGTGTGCGAGCCGATCGCGCCGTCGACGAAGAGGTCGCCGCCGGCGCCCACCGCGCCGAGCCGGCGGGCCGTCTCGACGCCGCCCAGCTCGCCCCAGTAGCCGAACACCTCGGGCCCCTCGCCGTCGGCGGCGAGGTCCAGCAGCGCGGCGAGGTCCTGCTCCGAGGAGATCTCCGGGCCGGCGCACTCGTGCAGCGCGCCGATGCCGAGCTCGGCGGCCCGGGCCAGCGTCGCGCGCTGGGCACGCCGGCGCTGCTCGGGGGTGAGGTGCGCGAGCGCGGTCCGGCGCACGGCGTGGTGGGCGTCGCGGGTGAGCGGGCCGTCGGCGGAGAAGCCGGGCCGGTCGGCGAGGCCGGCGGTGAGCGCGCGCAGCGCGGTGGTGGCCAGCGCGGAGTGCACGTCGGTGCGGGAGAGGTAGAGCGCGGCGCCGCCGGCGGCCGCGTCCAGCTCGGCGAGCGTCGGCGGTCGGCCCTCGGGCCAGCCGGTCTCGTCCCAGCCGTGCCCGATGAGCACGCCGCCCGGCTCGGGGCGGTCGGCCGCGAAGGCGGCGAGGGCCTCCAGCGCGGCGGCGAGCGAGGACAGTCCGGTGAGGTCCAGACCGGTGAGCGCCAGACCGGTGGCGGTGGCGTGCACGTGGGCGTCGACGAAGGCGGGGGTGACCAGGGCGCCGTCGAGCTCGACGATCTCGTCCGCGGCGTCGGCGTACGCCTCGGCCGCGCCGTCGCTGCCGACCCAGGCGACGTGCTCCCCCTCGACGAGCATCGCGGTGGCGAAGGGGTCGGCGGGGCTGTAGACGGCGCCGCCGCGCAGCAGGACGGTTCGTGGGCCCCTCTGGCCCGAGGGCGGGCCGGGAGGGAGGGTGCGTTCGGTCATGACGCCAAGTCTGCACCTCCCGGAGGGGCGGTCAGAGCTTCGGGGGCCTCGCCTCGTAGGGCGTCGAGAGCACGACGGTGGTGCGGGTGGAGACGCCGGCCGCGCTGCGGATCCGGGCCAGCAGGTCCTCCAGGTCGCCGGGGGCGCCGACGCGGACCTTGAGGATGTAGTTCTCGTCCCCGGCGACGCTGTGGCAGGCCTCGATCTCGGGCAGCCCGGCGAGCCTCTCCGGGGTGTCGTCCGGGGCGCTGGGGTCGAAGGGCTTGACCGAGATGAAGGCGGTCAGAGCCAGCTCGACCGCGTCGGGGTCGACGATGGCGGTGTAGCCGCGGATCACACCGCGCTGCTCCAGACGGCGCACCCGCTGGTGCACCGCCGAGGTGGACAGGCCGGTGGCCTTGCCCAGGTCCGTGTAGCTCATCCGGCCGTCCTCCAGGAGCAGCTGAACGATGCGTTGGTCGAGATCCTCCACAAGGCGCAAACCTACCCGGTCGGGGGCGCGCGCGGCGCCACAGCGGGCGCGCACGGTGTCACTCGCGGCCGCGCCGGGTGCCGGGCGGGCACATGCCGGGCGAATGTGGCGAAGGACACACCCGGTGCATCACAGTGCACCGGCCTGCAGGATTATGAGTCCGCGTCGGCGGGAAGTGCTGGTTGTGGCCCCGGGCGACCACGCCGGGCCCGATCCGAGGGGGATCACCATGCGTGCAACTGACCGGCACTCGCTGAGCGCCGACGACACCCACGATATGACCGGCCGCGAGGATCTCGCGGTCCCCCACGAGCCGTCGGCGGGGGTCGATCCGGGCGAGGGCGAGACCTGGGACATCGTCCGGGTGCACTGCCCGGAGTGCCGCCGTCCGATCGCCCTGGTGGGCGACGAGGAGCGGCTGCCGCAGCACGCCGTGCTGCCGACCGCCTGGCACCCCTTCTCGCCCGCGCTCTGCCCGGGCTCGGGAGCGCCGACGGACGACCTGGCGGAGGTGGAGTCGGCGGAGGACGCCGGGACCGCCGGTCTGGAGGCGCTGCTCGCCCTCCCGTCCGAACTCGACTGGCGCACCCAGCCTTTCTCCCACGCCGTGGCGCACCGCCCGGTGCGGACGGCGCCCGCGCCGGCCATCCCGCAGCAGCGCAGCCGGCTCGTCCGGCACTGACGGCCGCTCCCGTCCCGGGGGTTGACCGGCCGTCAGCCGACGGCCGGTCCCGACCACCGGGGCGGGAGACGCCTCCGGGCGTCACTCCGCACCCTGGAGTGACGCCCGGAGGCCGTTTCGGGGGCCGTCAGCCGGAGGTGAGGTGGCGGCCGATCACCAGGCGCTGGATCTGGTTGGTGCCCTCGACGATCTGCAGCACCTTGGCCTCGCGCATGTAGCGCTCGGCCGGGAAGTCCTGGGTGTAGCCGTAGCCGCCGAGGACCTGGACGGCGTCGGTGGTGACCCGCATCGCCGCGTCGGTGCAGAACAGCTTGGCCATCGCCGCCTGCTTGGAGAACGGCCGGCCGGCGTCGCGCAGCCGGGCGGCGGCCAGGTAGAGCGAGCGCCCGGCCTCGATCTGGGTGGCCATGTCCGCGAGCATGAAGGACAGGCCCTGGAACTCGGCGATCGGCCGGCCGAACTGGCGGCGGGTACCGGCGTACTCGACCGCGAGGTCGAGCGCGGCCTGGGCGACGCCGATCGCGCAGGCGGCGATGCCGAGCCGGCCGGAGTCCAGGGCGGCGAGCGCGATCTGGAAGCCCTGGCCCTCGCTGCCGATCAGCCGGCCGCGCTCGACCCGGGCGCCGTCGAAGTGCAGCTGCGCGGTCGGCGAGGACCGCATGCCCATCTTGTGCTCCGGCGGCGCGGCCGACAGGCCGGCCACCCCGGCGGGCACCAGCAGGCAGCTGATGCCGCGCGCGCCCGGCTCGCCGGTGCGCACCAGGGCGCTGTAGAAGTCGGCCTCCCCGCCGTGGGTGATCCACGCCTTGGTGCCGCTGACCACGTACTCCTCGCCGTCCAGGTCGGCGCGGGTGCGCAGCGCGGCGGCGTCCGAGCCGGACTGCGGCTCGGAGAGGCAGTAGGCGCCGAGCTGCTCACCGGAGAGCATGCCGGGCAGCCAGGCGGCGCGCTGCTCGTCGCTGCCGAAACCGGCCAGGGCGTGGCAGGAGAGGGTGTGCACGCTGACCCCGAGGCCGACCGCCAGCCAGCCGCCCGCGAGCTCCTCCAGGACCTGGAGGTAGACCTCGTAGGGCTGGTCGCCGCCGCCGTACTTCTCCTCGTACGGGAGGGAGAGCAGACCGGCCTCGCCGAGGGTGCGGAACACCTCGCGCGGGAAGCGGCCGGCGGCCTCGTCCTCCGCCGCGCGCGGCTGGATCTCGCGCTGGACCAGCTCCCGGGTGAGGCTCAGCAGTTCGCGGGCCTCGTCGGTCGGCAGCTGGCGTTCCACGGCGTTCGCTGGGGACGGGGTCATGGCGGCTGGTCGCCTCCTCGTTCGGGCACCGGGCCCTGGTGTGGCGGGCCCGACGCGGGTGTGGCACGTCGGGCCGACCGGCACCGGGTTACGGTGAACGGCCGTTCACATGCGTGGCGAAGTGAGTATGCCCGATCCCGGCGCTGCCGTCACGACCTGCACGGAATCACTGGCCGTCCTGGCGTGCGGGCCCCCGTAGGGTTGCCGATGTGGCCTCTTCCGAAACGTCCAGCACCCCTCCCGGCGGCCCGGCCGCCCCCGCGGCCGGCGGGGCGCCGGACGCGCCCGGCGGGCCCGGATCGCCCGCCGCGGCCGAGGGCCTCCCCGACCTCGCCGGCCTCGCCGCCGGGCTGCGCGCGCTGGCACCCTCCTGCGGCCCGGTCCGGCTGGTCGCGGTGGACGGGCACGCCGGCTCCGGCAAGACCACCTTCACCGGCCGGCTGGCCGCCGCGCTCGGGGGTGCGCCGGTGGTCCACCTGGACGACCTGGCCACCCATGCCGAGCCCTTCGGCTGGACGGAGCGGTTGCGCACCCAGGTGCTCGACCCGCTGGCCGCCGGCCGGGACGCGGCGTACCGGGTGTACGACTGGACGCTGGGGCGCTTCGCCGGCACAGCGGTGGTGCCGCTCGCCCCGGTGGTGCTGATCGAGGGCGTCGGCGCCGGCCGGCGGGCGGTCCGGCCCCGGCTGGCGCGGCTGATCTGGATGGAGCTGGCCGCCGAGGACGCCCGGCGGCGCGGGGAGGAGCGGGACGGTCCGGCCCTGGCGGAGTTCTGGGCGGGCTGGGCGCGGGCGGAGTCGGCGCACTTCGCCGCCGACCCCAGCCGCCCGTACGCGGCCACCGTCGTGGACGGAGTGACCGGGCGGATCGCACCGAGCACCGTCGGTGAACCTTCAACAAGCCCTTGACCTGCGGTGTCACCAGGACTTAGGTTCTCCTCAGTTGCCGAGGTTGTTGATCGCGCAACGTCGGACTCGGCATCCCCGGCTTGTTCCCCCGTGAGCCGGGGGTGCCGTCCCCCCCTCCCGCCGCCCGGACCCCGCCCGACCGGGGCCGAGGCCCGGCCGGATCGCACCGGCGCCCAATCCCCGCGCGCGCGATCGTATTTGACTCCGCACGGCACTCTTCCGGATCAGCGCCGCGCCGGTACGATTCCTGGAGGCGCATATGCGCCCCGGGGGCTATCGACGACCGGCCGGCTTCTCCGCACCTCGAATGGCCGACCGAGCCCCAGGCACACCGCGGGGGGCGTGAGTGACGACGGTGGACAGTTCCGACGGCAACAACACGGGCGGCCCGGCTCCGAACCGGCTCGCCGACCGCGCGTGGCTGCGTGCCATGGACGCCTACACGGCGGGCGCGTACGCCCGCGCGGAGGAGGAGTTCCGCGCGGCCGTGCGGCTCGATCCGGGGATGGCCGACGCCTGGCTCGGCCTGCACGCCCTGCGCAGCGACACCTCCGGGGCGCTGCTCGCGATGTACCGCCACCGGACGCGGTTCGGCGAGCAGCGGCGGCTCCACCGGCGCCCGCTCAGTTCCTGGTACTGGCTGGGCTGGTGGGTGCAGCCCGTCCTGGAGGACAGTCGCGACCTGGCGCTCGCGCACGCCTCGCACTGGCTGGACGGCCGCCATCTCGCCGAACTGGACAGGGCGTTGGAGCAGTGCCCGGTCCCGGAGGAGGACCCGTCCGCGCGCTTCCTGCACGCGTGCCGGTCCTACCTCCTCAAGGACTGGGAACAGCTGATCCGGGACACCGACCGGCTGCTGGACGACCAGCTGCTGGGCATCGAGGCCGGGCTCTTCGCGGGCATGGCACGGGTCCGGCTGGACATGTGCGCCCAGGCGCAGGCCCCGCTCGCCGCCTCGCTGGCCCGCTGCCGCTCCGAGCAGCCGCAGCGCAAGGAGCTGCGGTACTGGCTCGCCCGGGCCTACGAGGGCGCCGGGCGCAGCGCCGCCGCGCTGCCGCTCTACCGGGCGGTGCACCGGGCCGATCCGGCCTTCATGGACACCGCGACCCGGCTCGCCGCGATCTCCGCCGAGGACGGCGTGGTCGACGCGCTGCTGGACGCGGTGGGCGGACTCGGCCGTGAGGGCGGGAAGCCCTCGGGCGGCGACGAGGCGTTCGACGCGCTGTCGCTGGGCCTGGACACGGTGGGCGCCGAGGAGGCCGGGCTGGACGACGCGGCGCTGGAGGCCTCGGGGTGCGAGGCCCCGGACCTCGAAGCCGCCGGGTACCCGGGCGAGGCCTACCCCGGTGAGGCCCTCTCCGGCGAGACCTACCCCGGTGAGCCCTACCAGGCCGCGCCCTGTTCCGGCGAGCCGTACCGGACCGAGCCCGGCCAGAGCGAGGCGTACCCCGCCGGGGCCTTCCCGGCCGGGACCGGTGGGCCGGGCGGGCAGGAGCCGCCGGGGGCGGGCGCGGCCACCGACCGGGAGGCCGGACCGGCGCTGCCCGCCGGTGAGCGCTCCGGCGCGCCGCTGCCCCCCGCCGGCTCCGGGCCCGCCGTGCCGGTCCGCGGCGAGGCGCCGCCCAGACCCGCGGGCGGCTACCCGGCCGCCGGACGCGACGGCGACGAGCGGGAGCTGGACGCGGCGCTGGCCGAACTCTCCCGGATGGTCGGTCTGGAGCCGGTCAAGCGCCAGGTCCGGGCGCTCTCCGCGCAGTTGCGGATGTCCCGGCTGCGGGCGGCGCAGGGCCTGCCGGTGCAGCCGCCCAAGCGCCACTTCGTCTTCTCCGGCCCCTCCGGTACCGGCAAGACCACCGTGGCGCGCATCCTCGGGCGGGTCTTCCACGCCCTCGGGCTGCTCTCGGGGGACCACCTGGTGGAGGCCCAGCGGGCCGACCTGGTGGGCGAGTTCCTCGGCCAGACGGCCGTCAAGGCGAATGAGCTGATCGACTCCGCGCTGGACGGCGTGCTCTTCATCGACGAGGCCTACAGCCTCTCCAACTCCGGCTACAGCAAGGGCGACGCCTACGGAGACGAGGCGCTGCAGGTGCTGCTGAAGCGGGCCGAGGACAACCGCGACCGGCTGGTGGTGATCCTGGCCGGCTACCCGGAGGGCATGAACCGGCTGCTCGCCACCAACCCCGGCCTCAACTCCCGCTTCACCACCCGGGTCGACTTCCCCAGCTACCGCCCCGGCGAACTCACCGCGATCGGCGCCGCGCTGGCCGACCGGGACGGCGACGGCTGGGACGAGGACGCCGCCGAGGAACTGGCCAGCATCTGCATCCACGTGGTCCGCGAGGGCTGGATCGACGACCTGGGCAACGGACGGTTCATCCGCACCCTGTACGAGAAGTCCTGCGCCTACCGGGACCTGCGGCTCTCGCTGCTGCGCGAGCCGCCCGGGCGCGAGGACCTGGCGACCCTGCGGCTGCCGGACCTCGTGCAGGCGTACGGCGAGCTGATCGACGGCCGGGGCTGAGCCGGCGGAGCGGGTCCGCCGGCTCCGCCGCTCAGCTCCCGAGCACCTTCGCCTCCCGCTCCGCGTCCAGGCCGACCACCGGCCGGTCCGGGCGCTGCGGGGCGGTGCCGCCGATGGACCGCAGCCAGGCCCAGGTGTCGGCGACCGTCTCCGCGACCGGGCGGCAGCGCAGCCCGGCGGCGACCGCCTTGGCCACGTCGGAGCCGTGCACGGTGTCGTGCAGCTCGCCCGGCGGGACCCAGACCGGCAGGTCGCTCCACGGTTCGATGCCGGCCGCCAGGATCCGGTCGGGCTCCGTCCAGCGCAGCTCCGCGTCCGAGCCGGTGGCCCGGACGCAGGCCTCCAGCAGCTCGCCCATGGTGGCGTGCCCCTGCGGGCTGACCAGGTCGTACGCACCGCCGTGGCCGGCCACCAGGGCGTCCAGGGTCCAGACCGCGATGTCCCGGGCGTCGATGTACTGCACCGGCAGGTCGCGCGGGCCGGGGGCGAGCACCGGGCCGCCGCGGGCGATCCGGCCCAGCCACCAGGGCAGCCGGCCGATGTTCTCGTACGGACCGATGATCAGCCCGGCCCGGGCCAGCAGCGCCCGGTCGCCGAAGGCGTCCAGCAGCGCCAGCTCGGCGCCGCGCTTGGCCTGCGGGTAGGCGACCTCACCGGCGTCCGGCGAGCCCTCGACCAGCGCGGCGCTCTCGTCCGCCCCGGCCGGGGTCGGGTACGCGTACACCGACCGGCTCGACACGTAGGCGTAGCGGCCGACCCGGCCGGCCAGCAGGCGGGCGCTGTCGCGCACCGCCGAGGGCGCGCCGGACCAGGTGTCCACCACCGCGTCCCACTCCCCCTCGGCCAGCGCGGCCAGGCCGTCCTCGGCCCGCCGGTCGCCGTGCAGCGCCCGCACACCGGCCGGCGGCGCGTGCGTCCCCCGGTGGAAGACCGTCACCTCCCACCCGCGCTCCAGCGCCTCCTCGGTCACGGCCCGACCGACGAACTCCGTCCCACCCAGCAGCAGCAGTCTCATACCGACCACCCTGCCGAGCGGACGGCGTTCTGGGAACGGCCGCATGCTCAGAGCAGAATCGCCCACAGCGGAACCCGGCGGCCCGGGAGGGCGGCCGCCGGGACGGCCCGTCAGGCGGCGGAGCGGTGGTCCGGGTCGTGCACCTCGCCGACCAGCTCCTCCACCACGTCCTCCAGCGTCACCACGCCGAGCGTGCGCCCGTCCTGGTCGACCACCGCCGCCAGGTGGCAGGCGGCCCGGCGCATCGCGCCGAGCGCGTCGTCCAGCGGGAGCGTGCCACGCACCACGGTGATCGGGCGCCAGAGGCGGGCCGGCACCGGTGCCGCCTGGTCGTCGACGTCCAGGATGTCCTTGAGGTGCAGGTAGCCCAGGTAGCCGGCGGCCGGGTCGCCCTCGGTGACCGGGAAGCGCGAGAAGCCGGTGCGCAGCGCCAGCTCCTCGACCTGGGCGGCGGTCACCTTGGTGTCCACGGTGACGAGCTGCTCGGGCTTGAGCAGCACCTCCGTGACCGGGCGGCGGCCCAGCTCCAGGGCGTCCTCCAGGCGCTCCTGGCGGCCCTCGTCGAGCAGGCCGGCGTCCCGGGAGTCGACCAGCAGGTACATCAGCTGCTCGGTGGTGAAGACCGACTCGACCTCGTCCTTGGACTCGACCTTGAACAGCCTCAGCACGGCGTTGGCGAAGGCGTTCAGGAAGAAGATCACCGGCGCGAGCCAGCGGGCCAGCCGGTCCAGCGGCGGGCCGAGCCGGAGCGCGGCCTTCTCCGGCCCCGCCAGCGCGAGGTTCTTCGGCACCATCTCGCCCATCACCATGTGCAGGAAGACCACCACGGCCAGCGAGATCCCGTAGGAGAGCGGGTGCATCAGGCCGGCCGGCACGCCGAGGGCGTGGAACGGGCCCTCCAGCAGGTGGGCGATGGTCGGCTCGGCGAGCGCGCCCAGGCCCAGCGAGCAGACGGTGATGCCGAGCTGGGCGGCGGCGAGCATGGCGGAGACGTTGGAGAGCGCGTGCAGCACGGTGCGGGCGCGCTTGTCGCCCGCCTCGGCGAGCGGTTCGATCTGGCTGCGCCGGACGGAGACCACCGCGAACTCGGCGCCGACGAAGAACGCGTTGCCCAGCAGGAGCAGGACGGCGAGGGCCAGTTGGAGCACGGTCATCGGGCGCCGCCCTCGTCGTCACCGGGGCGCGGGCGCCCGCTCGTGCGCTCCACCCGCACCCGGCTGGTGCGGTGGCGGTCCACGGCCTCGACGGTGAACCGCCAGCCGGGCAGCTCGGCCTGCTCGCCCGGGACGGGCAGCCGGCCGAGGAGGTCAGAGACCAGGCCGGCCAGGGTCTCGTAGGGGCCGTCGGGCACGTGCAGGCCGATCGACTCCAGGTGGTCGATCCGGGCCCGGCCGTCGGCGGCCCAGACCGGCAGCCCGTGCAGCGGCGGCAGCGGGATCAGTTCGGGGGTGTCGGCGGGGTCGTGCTCGTCCTGCACCTCGCCGACCAGCTCCTCGACGATGTCCTCGACGGTGACCACGCCGGCGGTGCCGCCGTACTCGTCGACCACGATGGCCATCGGCTGGAGCCGGCGCAGCTGGTCCAGCAGGCGCTCGGCGGGGAGCGTCTCGGGCACCAGCAGCGGCGGCACCGCCAGATCACCGACCCTGACCAGAGCGCGCCGGGCGGGCGGTACCGCGAGGGCGTCCTTGAGCGTGACGGTGCCGGTGACCTCGTCCAGGCTGTCGGTGTAGACCGGGAAGCGGGAGAGGCCGGTGGCCCGGGTGAGGTTGAGCACGTCGGCGGCGCTGGCGTCGCGCTGGAGGGCGACGACGTCGATCCGCGGCGTCATCACCGACTCGGCGGTGAGGTCGCCGAGGCCGAGGGTGCGCACGAACAGGGTGGCGGACTCCTCGTCCATCACCCCGGCCCGGGCCGAGTGCCGGGCGAGTGAGCCCAGCTCGGCGGGGGTCCGGGCCTGGCCCAGCTCCTCCTGCGGCTCGACGCCGAGGGCGCGGACGGTGCGGTCCGCCGAGCCGTTCAGGAAGCTGATCAGCGGGCGGCAGGCGTGCGAGAAGGCCATGTGCGGGGCGGCCACCGAGCGGGCCACCTGGAGCGGCCGGGAGATCGCCCAGTTCTTCGGGACGAGCTCGCCGATCACCATCTGCACCACGGTGGCCAGCAGCATGCCGACGATCACCGCGACGCCCCGGGCGGCCCCGTCGGGCAGGCCGACGGTGGTGAACACCGGCTTCAGCAGGACGGAGAGGGCCGGCTCGGCGAGCATGCCGACCACCAGCGAGGTGACGGTGATGCCGAGCTGCGCGCCTGAGAGTTCGAACGAGAGGTGCCGCACGGCGCGGACGACCCGGGCTGACCGGGCGTCGCCGGCTTCGGCGGAGCGCTCCACCGCACCCCGCTCCACGGTCACGAAGGCGAACTCGGCGGCCACGAACAGGCCGTTGGCGAGGATCAGCAGGAACGCCGCGAACAGCAGCAGCCAGGCGGTGATCACAGTGCCGCCTGCCTTCCGATACCGGGAAGCCGGGCGGCGCGGGTACTACCGGACGGATCGTCCATGGACGGGGGGAGTCACTCCTCAAGTCGTTTCCGCGCAGGGCCCGCTGTCGGGCGGCGCCGGTCAAATGGCATGGCTTTGCCCTGCTTTTTACCAGCGTAGACGATACCCGTGCGACTGTCGGCCCCCCGTTCGGACCCGCCAGGGGGCGGCGCCGGGCGGACAGGGGTCGGCCCGGGCGGCGTAGGGGGCGGGTAGGGGGCGGGCGAACCGGGGGTGGTCGGGGCGGCGGATCAGCGACCGCGGCGCTCGACCAGGTCGCGCAGCGCCCGGGCGTCCGCGATCGCCTGCGCCTTGCCGAGCCCGGACTGGATGCCGACCACGGCCAGCGAGGTGCCGTCGGCCAGGTCGAGGGTCGCCCACGGGTCCCCCTGGCGGAAGTTGACCCGGACGATCTCCGCCCAGGCCAGCCGGCGGCGGCGGACGAAGTTCACCACGGTGATGCCCTCGGTGTCGGCGCTCACCCGGGGCCGGGCCAGCATCAGGCCGACGCCGGCGAACAGCACGCCGCTGAGCACCATCATGAGCCGGTCGTTGAACTGCCAGCTCGCCGGGAGCGCGAGGGCGATCGCGACGAACATCACGACCAGCAGCACGCAGACCGGCAGCAGCACGGCCCGGGTGCGGCGCGGGGCCCAGGTGACGGGGAACTCGGCGGGGCTGGTCACGTGCGGTCTCCGGGGGGTCCAGGCGGGGCGGCACCGGCGGCCGGGTGCCGGCCGTCGACGAAAGGGCGGGGGCGCCGACCGGCGCCCCCGCCCCATTGAACCGCTGTTTAACTCCGCTGCTTCACGCGCGGGGGTGTCAGAGGCGGCAGGCGTGGATGTTCGTCACCAGGATGGCCCGGGCGCCGATGCCCCACAGGTCGTCCATGATCCGCTGGGCCTCCTTGCGGAGCACCATCGAACGGACGGCCACCCAGCCCTCGGTGTGCAGCGGGGAGACGGTCGGCGACTCCAGGCCGGGGGTCAGCGCGACGGCGGCGCCCACGTTCTCGGCACGGATGTCGTAGTCCATCAGGACGTAGCGACGGGCCACCAGCACGCCCTGGAGGCGGCGCAGGAACTGGTCGACGCCCGCGTCCTCCCCCGCGCCCTTCGGGCGGATCACCACGGCGTCCGAGACCAGGATCGGCTCGCCGAAGACCTCCAGCCCGGCGTTGCGCAGGCTGGTGCCGGTCTCCACCACGTCGGCGATCACATCGGCCACGCCCAGCTGCACCGCGGTCTCGACCGCGCCGTCCAGCTTGGTCACGGTGGCCTTGACCCCGTGGTCGGCCAGGTGCTGCTCGACCAGGCCGGTGTACGAGGTGGCGATCCGCAGCCCCTCCAGGCCCTGCACGTCCTTCACGTCCACGCCCTCCGGGCGGGCGAAGCGGAAGGTGGAGCCGCCGAACCCGAGGGCCAGCACCTCCTCGGCGTTGGAGTGCGAGTCCAGCAGCAGGTCGCGGCCGGTGATGCCGACGTCCAGCCGGCCGGAGCCGACGTACACCGCGATGTCGCGCGGGCGCAGGAAGAAGAACTCGACCTCGTTGTTCGGGTCGACGAGCACGAGCTCCTTGGGGTCCTTGCGCTGGCGGTAGCCGGCCTCATGGAGCATCTCCGCCGCGGGACCCGAGAGCGAACCCTTGTTGGGGACGGCGATGCGCAGCATGGAAGTCGGTTCCTTACCTGGTGGGGGTGGGGTGTGCTGTTCGGACCGGTTCAGAGGTACTTGTAGACGTCGTCGAGCGTCAGCCCACGGGCGACCATCATCACCTGAAGGTGGTACAGGAGCTGGGAGATCTCCTCGGCGGTCTGCTCGTCCGACTGGAACTCGGCGGCCATCCAGACCTCGGCGGCCTCCTCGACGACCTTCTTGCCGATCGCATGGACGCCCTGCTGGACGAGCTGCGCGGTACGGGAGGACGAGGGGTCGCCGGTGGCGGCCTTCTGCTGGAGCTCGGTGAAGAGCTCCTCGAATGTCTTCGAAGCCATGATGGACTCACCTTACGGCGTGCGGGCTACAGGCGGTAAACGGTCCCGGACCGTGGACAGTCCGGTGGACGTCCACGGTCCGGGACCGTGCCGTTGGCCGGTGGGCGCGTCAGGCGAGCGACTTGAGGACGGCGGCGGTGGCGACGGCCGCCGTGACGGCCTCGTGCCCCTTGTCCTCGGAGGAGCCGGGCAGGCCCGCGCGGTCCACCGCCTGCTGCTCGTCGTCGCAGGTCAGGACGCCGAAGCCGATCGGGACGCCGGTGTCGACGCTGACCTGGGTGAGGCCGGCGGTGGCGGCCTGGCAGACGTAGTCGAAGTGCGGGGTGCCGCCGCGGATGACCACGCCGAGCGCGATCACCGCGTCGTAGCCGCGGTCGGCGAGGCGCTTGGCGGCGACCGGCAGTTCGAAGGTGCCGGGCACCCGCAGCACGGTCGGCTCGTCGATGCCGAGCTCCTTGAGGGCGCGGTGGGCGCCGTCCAGCAGGCCGTTCATCACCTGCTCGTGCCACTGGGCCGCGATCACGGCGACCTTGAGGCCGGCGGCGTTGTCGATGGTCAGCTCGGGGGCTCCGTGGCCGCTCATGTGCTGTTCCTCTTTCGGGGGTCGTGACGGGGGTGCTTCAGGAGCCGAGACCGGGCAGGTCGTGGCCCATCCGGTCGCGCTTGGTCCGCAGGTAGCGCAGGTTGTGCTCGCCCGCCGGGGTCTCGACCGGCTCGCGGCCCTTGACCTTCAGGCCGTGCTCGGTGAGCGCGGCGAGCTTCTCGGGGTTGTTGGTGAGCAGGGTGAGCGAGCGGACGCCGAGGTCGCCGAGCATCTGGGCGCCGATGCTGTAGTCGCGGGCGTCGGCGGGCAGGCCGAGGTCCAGGTTGGCGTCGACGGTGTCGCGGCCCTGCTCCTGGAGCTCGTAGGCGCGCAGCTTGTGGGCGAGGCCGATGCCCCGGCCCTCGTGGCCGCGCAGGTAGAGGACGACGCCCCGGCCGGCCTCGGTCACCCTGCGCAGCGAGGCCTCCAGCTGCGGGCCGCAGTCGCAGCGCAGCGAGCCGAACACGTCACCGGTGAGGCACTCGGAGTGGACCCGCACCAGCACGTCCTCGCCGTCGGGGAGGCGGCCGTCGGCGTCCAGGCCGCCGGCCACCAGGGCGAGGTGCTCGACGCCGTCGATGGTGCCGCGGTAGCCGACGGCGGTGAACTCCCCGTACGCGGTGGGCAGCGCGGTGACGGCGGCCCGGTCCACGTGGAGTTCGGTGCGGCGGCGGTAGGCGATCAGGTCCTCGATGGAGATGATCGCCAGGCCGTGCTCGCGGGCGAAGGCGACCAGCTCGGGCAGCCGGGCCATCGTGCCGTCGTCGTTGACCACCTCGGCGATGGCGCCGGCCGGTGCCAGCCCGGCCAGCCGGGCCAGGTCGACGGCGGCCTCGGTGTGGCCGGGGCGCACGAGCACGCCGCCCTCGACGGCCCGCAGCGGGAAGACGTGCCCGGGGCGGGTGAGGTCGCCGGGCTCCGTCCCGGTGGAGGAGAGCAGCCGGACGGTCCGGGCGCGGTCGGCGGCCGAGATGCCGGTGTCGACCCCGTCGCGGGCGTCGACCGAGACGGCGTAGGCGGTGCCCTTGCGGTCCTCGTTGACCTGGGTCATCGGGGGCAGCTTGAGCCGGTCCAGCTCCGGGCCGGTCATCGGGACGCAGATCACGCCGGAGCTGTAGCGGATGGTGAAGGCCATCAGCTCGGGGGTGGCGGCGGAGGCGGCGAAGACGATGTCGCCCTCGTTCTCGCGGTCCTCGTCGTCGACCACGATCACGGCTCGGCCGAGCGCGATGTCGGCGACGGCCCGCTCGACCGGGTCGAGCGCGAGGTCGAGGTCGGCGGTCTGGTTGGCGGTCATGCCGTGGCTCCCTGCGGGACGGTGGCGGACGTGGTGCGCGGCTCACGGGTGCTCAGCCACCAGGAACGCAGGCCGAGCAGTACCAGGACGAAGTAGATCGAGTAGGTGAGGCCGGAGAAGGAGTAGCCGCTGTTGAAGGCGAGCGGGACGCCGACCACGTCGACGGCGATCCAGGCGAACCAGAACTCCACCCAGCCGCGGGCCTGGGCGACCATCGCCGCCAGCGTGCCGACGAAGATGTAGGCGTCCGACCAGGGGCTCCAGGAGAGGCTGGGGTTGGCCAGGAAGAGCCAGGCCAGCGCACCGGTGCCGAGCGCGGTGCCGGCCACCAGGGCGGCCCGCTCGGGCCAGCTCGCGAACCGGACGGCGATGCCGTCCGCCCCGCGGCGGCCGCGCCGCCACTGCGTCCAGCCCCAGGCGGCCGTGGCGACCACGATCAGCTGCTTGCCGATCAGGCCGGGGACGTGGCCGTTCAGGTAGGCCGTGATCAGCACGGCGCCGGAGAGCAGCTGCACCGGCCAGCTCCACACCGAGCGGCGCCAGCCGAGCGCGAGGCCGCCCAGGCCGAGCAGGTTGCCGATCATGTCGGCCCACTTCACGTGCTCACCGAAGACGGTGAACGCTTCTCCGCTCAGCCAGTTCACTGGGCTTCTCCGGTGATCGTCGAGGGCAGGGTGCGGGAGTCGAGCAGCCGCTCCACGTACTTGGCGAGGACGTCGACCTCCAGGTTGACGCTCTCGCCGACGGCCTTGGTGCCGAGCGTGGTCAGCGCGAGGGTGGCCGGGATGAGGCTGACGGTGAAGCTGTCGCGGGCGGCCTCGACCACGGTCAGGCTGACGCCGTCCACGGTGATCGAGCCCTTCTCCACCAGGTAGCGGGAGATGGTGGCGGGCAGCGAGAAGCGCAGCACCTCCCAGCGGAGCTTGCCGTCGGCGTCGCGCTCGCCGGGCTCGCGGCCCAACAGGGCGCCGGTGGCGTCGACATGGCCCTGGACGAGGTGCCCGCCGAGCCGTGCGCCGAGGGCCATCGCGCGTTCCAGGTTGACCCGGGAGCCGGGGGCGAGCTCGCCCAGACTGGAGCGGTGGAGCGTCTCGGCCATCACATCGGCGCTGAACTCACCGGACCGGCCGGCCAGTTCCTCGGGAGTGTCGACGACGGTCAGGCACACGCCGTTGACCGCGATGGAGTCGCCGTGGTGCGCGTCCTGACAGACCACCGGTCCGCGCAGGCGGATTCGCGAGGAGTCGCCGATCTCCTCGATCGACACGACCTCGCCGAGCTCTTCGATGATGCCGGTGAACACCCGGGTTCTCCTCGCGCTTGGGGGCGCGGACTCCGGGGCGGGCATGGGAGAGGACACGGACGGGCACGGGTGCGCGGGCCACCGGACAGGACCCGTCGCCGGGCTGTCGCGCAACCGCCGGGAGAGAGCTCTCCCGTCGCACACCTGCCCGCGGTCCACCGGGGGACCACGGGTACTGCTCATCGTCCGCCGCGCACGCCTCCCATCCGGACTTTAACCGTCGGTCCAGGAATTTCACCTGGTCAACCGGCCGCTGGCTGCGGACGGGTCGCGGACTGTAACCGCCGGTTCGGATTTTCACCGACCCCGGAGTGCGCTGAACGTCACTGCTACTACTGACGTCATTGTGCCATGGCCCGCACAGGCCCAGGGAGAGGCTTCCGCTGTGGTCTGTTTCACGCGGGCGGCGGGAATGCGCGGGGCGGCGCGGGCCCGGTGGGGCGGCCCGCGGAGGGGTGCCGGGCCGGCCGGGCCGCCGTCCGGTGGCGGCCCGGGGTGCGACGGGCGCAGGCTGGTGGTACACGGCCGGCGCCGACCGGCCGGGACTCCTGGAGGTGCGAGAACGATGGCCAAGTTCATGGACGTCCACCACGGCATGACCGGAATCACCGGCGAGGAACTGCGGATGGCCCACCAGGCGGACCTGGCGGTCCAGGAGAACGAGGGCGTGCAGTTCGAGCAGGCCTGGGCCGACCCGGAGTCCGGCACCGTCTACTGCCTCTCCGAGGCGCCGTCGAAGGAGGCCGTGCAGCGCGTCCACGAGCGCACCGGCCACCCGGCGGACGAGATCCACCCGGTGCCGCTCGTGGTCTGACGGCCCTCGCCCGGCCGGTCGCCTGCGCGCCGGGGCGGGGCGGCGTTTCAGGTGGCCGGTACCAGGGTGAAGTGGCTGACCTCGGGCGGGTGCGCGAGGTAGCGCAGCTCGCCCTCCGACCAGACCGGCCGGATCCGCCACATCGGCCCCGCGTACCCGCGTAGCGCCTCCTCGTCGCGCCACCGGCTGAGCACCAGCACCCGGTGGCCGTCCTCCGTCACCGAGCGCAGCAGTTCGCCGCCCAGACAGCCGTCGGTCCGGCCGAGCTGGGGGATCACCTGCGTGGCGAGCACCGCGCAGAACTCCTCGACGTGTCCGGCCATGACCTGCCCGGCCCAAATCCTGACGATCACGTCCACCACCTCCCGCGAAAGTCCTTGGCCCCATTATCGGCGCGGAACCGCTGGTGGGGAGGGTCCGGTGGCTCCCCGGGCAGGACCAGGGCGCCGGCCGCCGGACGAGCTTCGCTAGATTCCCGGTATGACCACCACACCGGAGACCGCCGTTCCGTCCAGCACCCCGCCCGAGGCGCCGGAGAGCCTGTTCGCCGCCCTCGGCGCCCACGCGCTGCGCACCGCGGCGGACCTCCGGGAGGTCTACGAGCAGCCCGGCGACCACGCGCGGCGCAAGCAGGTGGACCACATCCACGAGCCGGCGCGGCAGTTGATCGCCTGCTCCTCGCTGGTCCTCGTGGCGAGCGCGGACGCGGCCGGACGGTGCGACGTCTCGCCGCGCGGCGGGCCGCCCGGGCTGGTGTCGGTGCTGGACGAGCACACCCTGGCCGTCCCCGACGCCACCGGGAACAAGCGGCTGGACACCCTGCACAACATCATCGAGACCGGCCGGGTCGGGCTGCTCTTCGTGGTGCCGGGCCGGGACACCACGCTCCGGGTCAACGGGCGCGCCTGCGTCTCCACCGACCCGCGGCTGCTGGAGCAGCTGACGGCGGTCGGCAAGCCGCCGCGCAGCGCCGTCGTGGTGGCGGTCGAGGAGGTGTACGCGCACTGCCCGAAGGCGTTCCTGCGCGGCTCGGCCTGGAAGCCGGAGAACTGGCTCGGCAAGGACGAGCAGCCCAGCTCCGCCGAGGTCACCCTGTCCCACCTGCGCGATCCCGGCCTGACCATCGAGATGATCGAGGAGACCGAGCGGGAGTCGCTGCTCTACCGGTACGAGTAGGCGGTCCCGGCCGGGCGGGCCCGCACCGCGCGGCGCTGGCCCGCCCACACGTGCCGGGCTCAGGCCGCGGCCCCGACGTCCACCACGGTCGCGTCGGCGGCCGGACGGGTGAAGCGGCGCGGATGCGTGGTCCGCGGGCGTGCCGGGCCGGCGGGTGGTGGCTTGAATGGACGGATGGACTGCGTCTTCTGTGCGGTGGTGGCGGGCGAGGAGCAGGCCCACCGGGTGCTGGACGACGAGGCGGCGGTGGCCTTCCTGGACCGGCGTCCGCTCTTCCCCGGCCACGTCCTGGTCGTGCCGCGCGCCCACCACCGCACGCTGGCGGACCTGCCGGCGGCGGAGGTGGGGCCGTTCTTCCTGCGGGTGCGGCGGGTGGCCGCCGCCGTGGAGGCGGGGCTGGGGGCGGCGGGCAGCTTCGTCGCGGCGAACAACCGGATCAGCCAGTCGGTGCCGCACCTGCACGTGCACGTCGTGCCGCGCAATCCGAAGGACGGGTTGCGCGGCTTCTTCTGGCCACGGGGGACGTACCCGGACGAGGCGGCCGCGGCGGCGGTCGCCGAGCGGCTGCGGGCCGCACTCGCCGCGCCCGGGTAGCCGGACGGCCCGGGCGTCGGGTCCGCCGGGCCGGACGCGGGCGCGGCGCGACCGGGTGCGACGGGGCCGGGTGCGACGGGGCCGGGTGCGACGGGACCGGCACCGGACCGGGCGTCAGTCGGCTTCCAGCCGGGTGGTGAAGCTGAACCGGTCGCCCCGGTAGAGCGAGCGGACCCGCTCCAGCGGCACGCCGTCCGCGTCCCTGGTGAGCCGGTGGAGCAGCAGCATCGGCAGGGCGGGCGGGGTGCCGATCAGCAGCGCCTCGCGCGGGGAGGCGAGCACCGTCTCGATCCGCTCGTCGGCCCCGCCGAACTCGATGCCGGCCTTCTCCCGGAGGAAGGCGTAGAAGGACGCCCCGGGCTCGAACTCCCGGTCCAGCGCGGGCACCCGGGCCACCGCCAGGTAGGTGCTCTCCAGGCCGACCCGCTCGCCGTCCGCGAGCAGCACCCGCTCCAGGTGCCAGACCTGCTCCCCCACCGCGACGGCCAGTTGCCCGGCGAGCAGCGGATCGGCGGCGAACCGCTCCAGCCCGATCAGGTTGCGGCCGGGCAGCCGCCCCTGGCGGCGGACGCCCTCGGTGTAGCTGGCCAGCGAGAGCGGCTGCTCCAGCTTCGGCCCGGCGACCACGGTGCTGCGGCCGCGGCGGCGGACCCGGCCCTGGATCAGCAGATCGCGCAGTGCCTGGCGGAGGGTCTCCCGGGCCACCTCGAATCGGGCCGCGAGATCGCGCTCGGTCGGCAGCACGCCGCCCTCGCCGAGCTCGTCCAGCAACTCCTCCAGCCGGCCCTTGACGGCGTAGTACTTGGGCACCCGACCGTGGTCGGGGATCCCCGACCTGTTCGGCGCGCCGGGACCGGTCGAGGCGGCCGGCCCGGGAGTCTCTTCCATGGCGCCATCCTCGCAGACTCCGCGGCACCGTCCGGTTCCGGCCGAATTCGCCCCGAACCCCCGTCATGCCCTTGACAGGTATAGACCATTCCGCTTGAGTCTGGGGTTAACCCCGCACGGCCCGCACCGGCCCGTACCCCCGGCCGGCCCGCACCTCCCCCGGCCGCATCCCGGTCGGCCGCACCTCGGGCGGCCCGTCCCCCCACGACGCGCCGCACACCGCGGGGCCGCGCGCTCCCTGTCACGACCCACCTCCCTCCACGACCGTGCGGCCCCCACCGCACAAGGGGTGATCAAGTGTCAACGAAACGCCTGCTCGCACTGCTGTCCGCGCTGGTCACGGCGCTGGCCGTGTTCCTGCTGCTGCCCGCCTCGGCGGCCAACGCGGCCGCCTGCGCCACGCCGTGGAACGCGTCCACCGCGTACACCGGCGGCGCGGCCGTCTCCTACAACGGGCACAACTGGTCCGCCAAGTGGTGGACCCAGAACGAGACCCCGAGCACCGCCGGCACCGGCGTCTGGGCCGACCAGGGCTCCTGCGGCGGGTCGACCGACCCGACGCCGACCCCGGGCGGCTGCGTCTACCCGGACTGGGTCGCCGGACGCGCGTACACCACCGGCGCGATCGTCCGCTACACCAACGGCGGGTACTACCGGGCCACCCACGACAACCCGGGCTACGACCCGGTGATCAGCACCTGGTACTGGGAGCCGTACAGCTGCGGCCCGACCACCCCCACCACCCCGAACCCCGGCGGGTTCCCGGTCAGCCAGGCGCAGTTCAACCAGATGTTCCCGAACCGGAACTCCTTCTACACCTACCAGGGGCTGCTCGACGCGCTCAGCGCCTACCCGGCCTTCGCGAACACCGGCGGCGACACCGTCCGCAAGCAGGAGGCCGCGGCCTTCCTCGCCAACGTGAACCACGAGACCGGCGGGCTGGTCTACGTGGTCGAGCAGAACACGGCCAACTACCCCCACTACTGCGACAGCTCGCAGCCGTACGGGTGCCCGGCCGGGCAGGCCGCGTACTACGGGCGCGGTCCGATCCAGCTGAGCTGGAACTTCAACTACAAGGCCGCCGGCGACGCCCTGGGCATCGACCTGCTGCACAACCCCGGCCTGGTGCAGACCGACCCGGCGGTGGCCTGGAAGACCGCCCTCTGGTACTGGAACACCCAGACCGGCCCGGGCACCATGACCCCGCACAACGCCATGGTCAACGGGGCCGGCTTCGGCGAGACGATCCGCAGCATCAACGGCTCGCTGGAGTGCAACGGCGGCAACCCGGCGCAGGTGCAGAGCCGGATCAACGCCTACCAGTCCTTCACCCAGATCCTCGGCACCGTCCCGGGCCCGAACCTGGGCTGCTGACGCCGCGCCAGGGGCGACTCCGCCCCGCTACGCCCCGCCGCTCTCCCCGCACATCAGGGGGAGCAGCGGGGCGTACTCCTGACGGAGGACCGGCGGGGGCGGGAATCGTCGTCCGGGCGGACGACCGGGCTCCGCCGGACACCTAGGCTCGAAGCCATGAACGACCTTGGCAGCCTTGTCCAACAGACCGCCGACCGGCTCGCGACCCAGCAGGTCGGCGTGGTGGTCGCCGGCCTGGCCGGCGGCGCGGTGGAGATCCGGGGCGCCGGGAGCACCGCCGCCGGCCGGCCCGGTGACGTGCCCGGCCCGCGGACGGTCTTCGAAATCGGTTCGGTGACCAAGGTGTTCACCTCGCTCGCGCTGGCCCGAATGGCGCTCGACGGCTCGACGGCGCTCGACGAACCGCTGGCGGACGTCCTGGCGGGCGCCCTGCCGGCCGGGGTGAGCGTGCCGGCCAGGCGCGGCAGGCCGATCGCGCTGCGGCACCTCGCCACCCACACCTCCGGCCTGCCCCGGCTGCCCGCCGGGATGCTGCTGCCCGCACTGCTCCGCCCGAACAAGCCGGACCCGTACCGCGACTGCACCTCCGACATGCTGCTCACCGGGCTCGCCCGGACCAGACCCCGGGCCGCTCCCGGGCGGGGCTTCCGCTACTCCAACCTCGGCGCCGGGCTGCTCGGCCTGGCGCTGGCCCACCGGGCCGGCACCGGGTACGAGGAGCTGGTGACCCGGGAGGTCTGCGAACCGCTCGGGCTCACCGACACGGTGATCCGCGTCGACGGGGAGCGGGCCGGCCGGCTCGCCCAGGGCCACACGCCCGGGCGCCGACCGGTGCCCGGCTGGCAGCTGGCCGACCTCGCCGGCGCCGGCGGGCTCCGCTCGACCGCCGCCGACCTGGCGGTACTGCTCCGGGCCCAGCTGGCCTGCGGCACGGGCGGCGGCGAGCCCCTGGCGCCGGCGATCGCCCTCACCCGGGAGGTGGAGCACCGGGTCAACCCGTTCGCCTGGGTGCACCTCGGCTGGCTCGGCCACCGGCTGCACCCCCGCCAGGGCGGCCACCTGCAGATCTGGCACAACGGCGGAACGGGCGGCTTCCGCTCCTTCGTCGCCTTCGACCCCGAGAAGCAGGTGGGCGTGATCGCCCTGGCCAACACCCGCCGCTCGGTCGATCCGGGCGGCATAGCCCTGCTGCGGACCCTGCAGAGCCGTTACCCGGAGGCCGCCGCCTGACCGGACCCGAGGACGGAGGAGGTTCGATGGTTGGATTTCCAAACCCACTCCCCTATAGTGGGTTCGGCTTTCCAACTACCCTCGTGCCCCGGGCCCGACCGCCCGGCGCCCCTCGCAGAGGAAGGCGGCCGTCATGCGTGACGCCGTAATCGTCGAAGCTATCCGCACCCCCATCGGCAAGGGCAAACCGGGGGCGCGCTCTCCGCCGTCCACCCGGTGGAACTTCTCGCGCACACCCTCCGGACCCTGGTCGGACGCAGCGGGATCGACCCGGCCCTGGTCGACGACGTGATCGGCGGCTGCGTCGACCAGGTCGGCGAGCAGGCCATGAACACCACCCGCTACGCCTGGCTGGCGGCCGGCCTGCCGGAGTCCGTCCCGGCGACCACCGTGGACCGGCAGTGCGGCTCCTCCCAGCAGGCCGTCCACTTCGCCGCCCAGGGCGTGATCGCGGGCGCGTACGACCTGGTGGTGGCCTGCGGCGTCGAGTCGATGAGCCGGGTGCCGATGTGGTCCAACGTGCCGCCCGGCGCGGACCCGTTCAGCGCCGCGATCAACGCACGCTACCCCGGCGGGCTGATCCCGCAGGGCGTCAGCGCCGAGCTGATCGCCGCCAAGTGGTCCGTCACCCGGGAGGCGATGGACGCCTTCGCCCTCGACTCGCACGCCAAGGCCGCGCACGCCCACGCCGCCGGCTGGTTCGAGGCGGAGCTGGCCCCGGTGCCGACGCCCGCCGGGATCGTCACGAGGGACGAGTCGGTGCGTCCGGGCAGCACACCCGAGGTGCTCGCCGGACTGCGGCCCTCCTTCACCGACCCCGCCATGGCCGAGCGGTACCCGCAGATCCAGTGGTCGGTGACGCCCGGCAACAGCAGCCCGATCAACGACGGCGCCTCGGCGGTGCTGATCACCAGCAGCGAGACGGCCGCCCGGCTGGGCCTGCGCCCGCTGGCCCGGCTGCACTCCTTCGCGGTGACCGGTTCGGACCCGCTGCTGATGCTCACCGGCGTGCTCCCCGCCACCGAGAAGGTACTGCGGCGGTCCGGGCTCTCGCCGGCGGACATCGACCTGTTCGAGGTGAACGAGGCGTTCGCCTCGGTGGTGCTGGCCTGGCTCCAGGAGACCGGGGTCGACCCGGCCAAGGTCAACGTGAACGGCGGCGCGATCGCGCTCGGCCACCCGCTCGGGGCGAGCGGCACCCGGCTGATGACCACCCTGGTGCACGCGATGCGCCGGCGCGGCGCGCGCTACGCCCTGCAGACCATGTGCGAGGCAGGCGGCCTGGCCAACGCCACCGTCCTGGAGGCGCTGGACTGACCTCGCGGGCCCGACCGCGGTGGCGCGCCCCCGTCCCGCCCCGAGCGGCCGTGGCAGGGCGGGCGGCGGCGCCCCGGCGGAGTGCGCGGGGCGGGGGTGCGGGGGCCGTGGGAAGATGGCAGGGCTGGCAGAAACGATCTCCGGGCGGTTCTCTGGCCATGGTGAACGAGCAACGTGATACCGGCGGCTCCGAGGGGCCGCGCCCGGGCGCCGGGGGGTCGCGTCAGGACGCCCTGCTGATGGTCCCGATCGCGACCGCCCTGATCGAGGCGGACGGGCGGATCCTGCACTGGAGCAGTGACGCCGAGGCGTTGCTCGGTTACAGCGCCGAGGAGGCCATCGGTTCGCTGGCCGCGCAGCTGCTGGCCACCGACGACCAGCGGCCCGAGGTCCTGGAGCTCTTCCAGGAGATCGTGGACGGGCGCGGCTGGTCAGGCGTCTTCCCGGTCCGGCACCGGGACGGCCACTACGTGAACCTGGAGTTCCGCACCCACCCGATCTCCGGCCCCGGCGGCAGTCCGCTGGTGCTGGCCGTCGCGTCCGACGTGACGACGCTGCGCCGGATCCAGGCGGACCTCGCCGTCCTGGACGGGTTCTTCACGCAGTCCCCCGTCGGGATGGCCGTGTACGACAGCCGGCTGGCCTTCGTCCGGCTGAACGACGCACTGGCCCGGGTCAACGGCCTGCCCGCCGAGGCGCACCTGGGCCACCGCCTCACCGAACTGCTGCCCGGCATCAACGGCGCCGAGAGCGAGGAGGTGATGCGGCAGGTGCTGGAGAGCGGCGATCCGGTCGTGGACGCCCGCTCGCACGGCCGCACCCCCGGCGACCCGACGCACGACCACGCCTGGTCGGCCTCCTACTTCCGGCTGGAGGACCCGGGCGGCGAGGTCCTCGGGGTCAGCTCGACGCTCATCGACATCACCGAACGGTTCCGCGCGGACGCCCGGGCCGCCCGCGCCCAGGAGCGGCTGGCGCTGCTCGTCGACGCCACCGCCTCCATCGGCACCACCCTGGACCTGCGGCAGACCGCCCGGGAGCTGGCCGACGCGATGGTGCCCAGGGTCGCCGACATCAGCGGGGTGTTCGCGCTGGAGGCCCTGGTCGCCGGACGCACCGTGGAGCCGCTCGACCCGTCCGTCCCGCACCTGGTCCGCCGGCTGGCGCTCGCCACCACCGACCCGCTCTACCCCGCCGAGGCACTGCCGGTGGACTCGGTGTACGAGCTGTCGCCGGACTCCCCGTACGGGAGGGCGCTGGCGACCGGGCGGACGGTGGTGACGCCGTCCTGGGAGCTGCCGCCGCTGAGTTCGGCGATCACCGAGAGCCGCCGGCAGGCCTACCTCGGCGACCGGCCCCGCTCGGTGCGGATCACCCCGCTGGTGGCGCGCGGCACCACGCTCGGCATGGTGGTGTACTCCCGGCGCGGCGAGCGGGAGGCGTTCGCCGAGGCGGACATCACGCTCGGTGACGAGCTGGCCTCGCGGGCCGCCGTCGCCATCGACAACGCCCGGCTCTACCTGCGCCAGCACCAGACGGTGCTCGCCCGCCAGCAGGCGCTGCGCGAGGCGAAGGCCGCGCAGGAACGGCTGGCCCTGGTCAACGTCGCCTCGGCGCGGATCGGCACCACCCTCGACCTGGCGCAGACCGCGAAGGAGCTGGCCGAGGTCGCGACGCCCCGGCTGGCCGACACCGTGGTGGTGGAGGTGCTGGACGACCTGGTGCGCGGCGAGCGCGAGGTCCGCGCCCCGGCGGACGGCTCCGCCGTGCTGCGCCGGATGGCGTTCCACTCGGCGCACGGCTCGACGCTGGAGCCGATCGACCGCACCGGCGGGGTGCAGCGGTTCGCGCCCGGCTCGCCGTACGCGTGGAGCCTCGCCCACCGCAAGCCGGTGCTGGTGCCGCGGATGGACGAGGAGGGGATGGCCTGGTTCGCCGACGACCCCGTCCGCACCGCGGCCGCGCGGGAGCAGAACGTCCTCTCGTTCATGGTGGTGCCGCTGATCGCCCGCGGCTCGCCGGTCGGCGTCGCCGCCTTCTACCGGACGGTGGTCGAACGACCGTACGAGGACGACGACCTGGCGCTCGCCGGGGAGCTGGCGGTCCGGGCGGCCGTCTCGATCGACAACGCGCTGCTGTTCACCCGGGAGCGCGACGCGGCCGCCGCCCGCCAGCGCGCCCTGGACGAGGCCTGGGCGGCCCAGCAGCGGCTCTCCCTGCTCAACGAGGCGAGCACCCGGATCGGCACCACGCTCGATCTGCACCGCACCGCCGAGGAGTTGGTGGAGGTGGTGATCCCGCGGTTCGCCGACTTCGTCACCGTCGACCTGCGCGACGCGGTGCTCGGCGGCGAGGACCCGAGCCCGGTACCGGACGACGGCTCCGTCCTGATGCGGGCGGTCGCCGTCGGCGAGGCCAGCCCGGACGGCACCATGGCGGCCGCCGCCGACCAGGTGGGCGCCACCTCGCAGTCCGCCCAGGTGTACGCGCAGAGCCTGCGCACCGGCCGGTCGATCCTGGTCTCGGAGGTGGACGAGACGGCGCTGCGCGGGATCGTGGCCGCGCCGGACCGGGTGCAGCCGGGCCTGGACGCCGGGGTGCACTCCTATCTGATGGTGCCGCTGCTGGCCCGCGGGATGGTGCTGGGCGGCGCGGAGTTCCTGCGGACGAGGAACCCGGTGCCGTACGGGCCGGCGGACCGCGCCCTCGCCGAGGAGCTGGCCGCGCGGACGGCGCTCGCGATGGACAACGCCCGGCTCTACCGCCGCGAACGGGACACCGCGCTCACCCTGCAGCGCAGCCTGCTGCCGCAGGAGATCCACCGCGCGATCGGCCTGGAGATCGCCTACCGCTACCTGCCCAGCAGCGTGGTCAGCGAGGTCGGCGGCGACTGGTTCGACATCGTCCCGCTCTCCTCCGGCCGGGTCGCGCTGGTGGTCGGCGACGTGATGGGCCACGGCATCCGGGCCGCCGCCACGATGGGCCAGCTGCGCACCGTGGCACGGACGTTGATCACCCTCGACCTCGACCCGGAACGGGTGATGCACCGGCTCGACGAGGCCACCGCGGAGATCGGCGAGGGCCAGTTCGCCACCTGCGTCTGCGTGATCTACGACCCGGTGGACCGGCGCTGCACCGCCGCCTGCGCGGGCCACCTGCCGCCGGTGGTGGCCGACGCCAACGGCCGGGCCCAGCTGGTCGAACTGCCCCCGGGCGCACCGCTCGGCGTCGGCGGGGTCCCCTTCGAGAGCATCGAGTTCACGCTCCCGGAGGACGGCATCCTGGCGCTCTACACGGACGGCCTGGTCGAGCGCCGGGGCCGCGACCTCGACGAGGGCCTGGACCTGCTCTGCCGGACCGTCGGCGACCGGCACCGCACGCTGGAGCAGACCTGCGACGCCGTGCTCGCCCAACTCACCGGCCGCACCAGCGAGGACGACATCGCGATCATCCTGGCCCAGGCCCGGCCGACCGGCACCGACCGGATCGCCACCCTCTCGCTCAGCGACGACCACGCGATGGTCGCGCACTCCCGCCGCTTCACCCGGGAGACGCTGACCGGCTGGGGCCTGGGCGCGCTCGCCGACTGGACCGAACTGCTCACCAGCGAGCTGATCACCAACGCGCTGGTGCACGCCGGATCCCCCGTCCAGCTGCGGCTGTTCCACAACCGGGTGCTCACCGTGGAGGTCGCCGACCGGGACAGCGAGTCGCCGCGGATCCGCCGCGCCCAGGAGGAGGACGAGGGCGGGCGCGGCATGCACCTGGTCAACGAACTCGCGCACCGCTGGGGCACCCGCCGCACCCGGGAGGGCAAGGTGGTCTGGTTCGAGCTGGAGCTGCCGCCGGGCAGCCGGCCCTGGTAGCTCCTCTCCCGGCCGCGCACCCGCCCCGGCCTGGTACGACAACCGATCCTTGTCGCCGCCCACGCCGGGTTGTTGGCCCGCCCGGCGGCCGGGCGGTTGGCTTGGTCCCACAGGACGGCGCGGCCGGGCGAGGGGCCCGGCGACCGTCCGGGACCGCAACCCGAGGAGCCGTCGTGAACCGAGCCGTCGTGAACCAGCTGGCCCCCCGCACCGTCGTGGAGCGCTACGTCACCGCCATCGCCGAGGGCGACCTGCCCACCGCGGCGGCCTCGTTCGCCGAGGACGCCACCTGGTCCTACCCGGGCGACCTGCCGCTGTCCGGGGTCTGGCGCGGCCGGACCGCCATCCTCGACGACTTCCTCGGCTCGGTGGGCACGCTGTTCGCGCCCGGCACCCCCCTGGAGGTGACGCTGACCGGTCTGCTCGCCGACGGCCCGCAGGTGGTCGCCGAGTGGACCGCACGGGGGACGGCGGCCAACGGCGCCGCCTACCACAACCGGTGCCTGGGCGTCTTCACCGTCGAGAACGGCCTGATCACCGCCGTCCGCGAGTACCTCGACACCGACCACGCGGCGCGCACGCTCTTCGCGCCCGCGGCCGCGCCCGCGCCCGCGGCCGGCTGACGGCTGACGGCTGACGGCTGACGGCCGGCTGACGGCCGGCCGCCGCCCGGCCGGGCCTAGTCCGGCAGCAGCAGGTTGACGTCGCCGAACTCGTGCCACAGGTAGCGCTCCTGGACGGCCGCCGCGTAGCAGCGTTCGAGCAGCGGCCGGCCGGCCACCGCGGCGAGCATCAGCAGATGGGACGCGCGGGGCTCGTGCCAGCCGGTGAGCAGGCCGTCCACCGCGCGCACCCCGCGCTCGGGGGTGACCACCACTTCGGTCCAGCCCTCGGCCTCCCGGACGCTCCCGTCCGGCCCGACCGCCGACTCCAGGGCCCGGACGGCGGTGGTGCCGACCGCGATCACCCGCCCGCCACCGGCCCGGACGTGGCCGACCAGCCGGGCCGTGGCGGCCGGTACCCGGAACCACTCGGCGTACGGCGCCTCGTGCGCCTCCGGCGAGGCGACACCGGTGTGCAGCGTGATCGGCGCGACCAGCACGCCCCGCCCGGCCAGCCGGGCCACCACCCCGGCGGTGAACGGCCGGGCGGCGCTGGGCATCTCGCTGCTGCCCGGAACGGTGGCGAAGACCGTCTGGTAGGCCTCGATCGGCCAGTCCCGGTCCACGTAGCCGTACCGGATCGCCTTGCCGTGGCGGCCCAGGTAGGCCACCAGCGGTTCGGGCAGGGCGAGTCGGGCGTGCCAGAGCCGGGGCGTGAACGCCTCGACCAGGTCGGCCGCGGCGCCGCCCGGCAGCGCCACCCGCAGCCCCGGCCGGGCCGGGGACTCCTCCGATGGCCAGAAGGCGGCCGCCGCGCCGGGGGCGGGGCGGCGCAGCTCGACCAGGAAGGCCCCGCGCCGGTCCGGCCGGGCCGAGGAGAGGTGCAGCGCCACGGGGGTGCCGTCGGCCAGCCGGCCGGGCAGCGCGGCGGGCAGGGTCGCCGAGTTGTTCACCACCAGGAGGTCCCCGGGGCGCAGCATCTCGGGGAGCTCGGTGAAGCGGCGGTGCCCGACGGCCGGCCCGCTCCGGCGGCCGACCAGCATCCGCACGCCGTCGCGGGCGGTGCCGCGCGCCTCCGCCGGGGCCCGGGCGGAGAGTTCGGGCGGGACGGTGACGTCGATCCCGGGGACCGCGGCGGCGGTCATCGCGCGGCCCGCGCACCTGCCGGGAGGTGCGCGGCACGGTAGCGGCCGGAGGGCCGGCTGCCGCCCACCAGGGCGAGCAGCGCGGGCACCACGGTCTCGGGGAGCGGCTCGCCGGAGATGTCCTCGCCCGGGCAGGCGTCCTGGTACATCCGGGTGCGCATGCTGCCCGGGTCCACCGCCCAGACCCACACCGCCTCCTCCTCCCGGGCCAGCACGGCGGAGGCCTGGTCCAGTGCCGCCTTGCTGGCGCCGTAGCCGCCCCACCCGGGGTAGGCCTCGACGGCCGCGTCCGAGCTGATGTTCAGGACGGCCCCGCCGTGCCGGCGCAGCTGGGGCAGCACGAGCTGGGTGAGCGCGATCGGCGCCAGGGCGTTGACCTCGAAGGTCTCCAGCAGATCGGGCAGCGGGACGTCGGCGAGGCGGGGCAGCGGGACGTCGGTCGTGTCGGAGCCGTTGAGCGTGCCGGCGTTGTTGACCAGGAGCCGTGCTCCGCCGAGGCCGGCGGCCGCCTCGGCGAGGCGGGCCCGGTGGCCGTCGTCGACGACCGAGCCGGCCGGCGCGACCACCGTGGTGACGGCGGCCAGTTCGGCCTCGACGGCGGAGAGTTCGGCCGCGTCGCGGGCGGTGATCACCAGCTGCCAGCCGTCGGCGGCGAGCGCCCGGGCCAGCGCCCGGCCGAGGCCGCGCGAGGCACCGGTGACCACGGCGACGGGGGCGGCGGATCCTGCGGTGTGCTGAGGTGCGTTCATGGCACCACGATCGCTCCGGGGCGGTCCGGTGCGGATCGGACCGCAGGCCGGGGGGCCGGTGGTCCGTTCGGCCTAGATCGCCGGACCGAGGCCCGGGCCGTGGTCCCGGTCCCGGTCGGAGTCCTCGTCGGAGTCCCGGTCCGGGTCCCGGGCCGGACGGGGTGCGGGGACCGGCGCGTCGGCGGCCGCCCAGGACTGCGGATCGGCCCAGGCGGCCAGGGTGCGGCGGGTCTCGAAGCGGTGCGGCCGGCCGGTCAGCGGGTCGGTGAACTCGACCACGGAGGCGAGCAGTTGCAGCGGCCGGCGGAAGTCGTCCGGGGCCGGCTCGGGCAGCACCACCGGGTACACCGGATCCCCCAGGATCGGCACCCCGAGGCCGCTCATGTGCAGCCGCAGCTGGTGGGTGCGCCCGCTGAGCGGCCGCAGCCGGTAGCGGCCCAGACCGTCCCGGTGCTCGACCAGGTCGATCCGGCTCTCGCTGTTGGGCGGGGCGTCCAGCTCCCGCGCCGCGATCACGCCGCGCTCCTTGACGATGTGGCTGCGGACCGTACGGGGCAGCGCGAGCGCCGGATCGTGCGGTGCGACCGCCTGGTACTCCTTGCGCACCAGCCGGTCCCGGAAGAGCGTCTGGTACGCTCCCCGGTCCTCCGGCCGCACCACGAACATCGCCAGGCCCGCCGTCAGCCGGTCCAGCCGGTGCGCCGGGCTGAGCGCGGGCAGGTCGAGCCCGTGCCGCAGCCGGGAGAGCGCCGTCTCGACGACGTGCCGGCCGCGCGGGGTGGTGGCCAGGAAGTGCGGCTTGTCGACCACCACCAGGTGGTCGTCCCGGTACAGCACCTCCAGCTCGAACGGGACGGGGACCTCCGCGGGCAGGTCCCGGTAGAGCCAGAGGTGACCGGCGGGGCGGAACGGCTCCTCCGGCCCGATCGGGCCGTCCACGCCGACGATCTCACGCCCGCGCAGCAGCGCGTCGATCCGCGCCGGGTCGACGGTCGGCAGCCGCTCGGCCAGGTAGGCGCGCACCGTCGGCCACGGCCCCTCGGCGGGCAGCCGCAGGTGCACCGGGTCCACCCCGCGGCGCTGCGGGAGGGGTGCGGTCGGTGCCTTGCGCTTGCGTCTCATCTCACCGCCACCCTAACCGGGGCCACCGCGGCTCCCGGGGCTCGGCCGGATGCCCGAGGTGCCGGGGACGGCCGGGCCGGTGGAGAGTGGACAGTGGGCCCCGCCCACCGGAGGTGTACGCGTGACCAGAGTCGGCCCGGAGGACGCGCTGCCGGCGTTGCGCCTGCCCCGGCGGGCCAAGCGGCTACTCGGCTGCGCGTTCCTGCTGCTGGTCGCGGCCGTGGTGGCCGACCTGATCACCGGGCCGGGGACGACGCTCTCCCCCGTGCTCGCGGTGGCGCCGATGCTGGCGGGGGCGATCACCCGCTCGGCCCGGGTACCCCTGTTCGCCGGGGCGGTCGCCACCGCCGCCGTGGTGCTGCTGGAGCTCAGCAACAGCGGGCTGCCGCTGTCCGTGCACCTCGCCGCGCTGATCACCGTCCTGGCCGCCACCCTGGCCAGTGCCGCCAACGTCGTCCTGGTGGCGGCCCGGGAACGCGAACTCACCCAGGTCCGGACGGTGGCCGAGGCGGCGCAGCGGGCCCTGCTGCGCCCGCCGCCGGAACGGATCGGACCACTGCGGGTGGCCGTGCGGTACGCCGCCGCGGCGGCCGAGGCGCGGATCGGCGGGGACCTCTACGAGGTGGTGGACACCCCGCACGGGATCCGGATCCTGCTGGGGGACGTCCAGGGCCACGGGCTCCCGGCGGTGGAGACCGCCACGGACGTGCTGGGCGTGTTCCGGGAGGCCGCGCGGACCGAGCCCGACCTGGTCCGGGTGGCGGAGCGGCTGGACGCCGCGCTGTCCGAGCGCCGGGTCAACGAGCGCTTCGCGACCGCCTTCCTGCTGGACGTGGCCCCGGCCGGCGGGCCGGCCCGTTTCGTCAACTGCGGGCATCCGCACCCGCTGCTGCGCCGCGCCGGCCGGGTGACCGAGCTGGCTCCGCCGCTGCACGCCCCGCCGCTGGGCCTGCTCGGGCTGATCGGCGGGCACTACCGGGCGGGCGGCTTCGAGCCGCTCCCGGGGGACCTGCTGATCCTCTACACCGACGGCGTCTCGGAGGCCCGCGACACCGCGGACCGGTTCTACCCGCTGGCGGAGCGGCTCGCCGCGCTGCCGGCGACCGGCCCCGGGGACGTCCTGGACGCGCTGCTCGCCGAGGTCGGCGACTGGGCCGGCACCGCCGGGCCGACCGACGACGCGGCGCTCCTCGCCCTGCGCTGGGAGCAGTGAGCGCTGTCCCGGGAGCGGTGAGCCCCGGCCCGGGTACGGTGGATCACCGGCACCTTCGAGCTGTCGGTGGACGACGAGGGCGGCCACACCTACGCCCTGGAGTACGACCTGGGCTGACGGCACCGGGCGCGCACCGGCCCGGCCTCCGCGCGGCGCCCGACCGTTCACCCGGGCCGGCTGTCACGATGATGCGATCAGTGCACGATCGACATCGGAGGGTGACGCATGCCCGGTACGGCGGCCTCGGTGACGGGGGCGGGAGCAGGGGCACCGGCAACGAGGACGGTCGACGAGGTGCTCGGCCGGCTGCGGGCGATCGGGGCCGGACTGCCCCCGGACGACGGCGTGGCGGTGTTCAACCGGATGTACCTCACCGTCACGGACGCGGTGCGCCGCCGGCTGGCGCGCCCGGAGCGCTCACGCGGCGCCCCGGACCGCCCCGGCCGCCCGTACTTCGCCGACCCGGCCGGGATGGCCGAGCTGGACGTGGTCTTCGCCGGGCGCTACCTGCTGGCCCTGGACGCCGAGGCGGCCGGGCGGCCGGTACCGGCCTGCTGGCGGCCGCTCTTCGCCCTGCGGGCGCACCGGGGCGTGCACCCGCTGCAGTTCGCGCTGGCCGGGATGAACGCCCACATCCAGCACGACCTGCCGCTCGCCGTGCTCGACACCTGCCGGCGGCTCGGCTGCGGGCCCGAGCGGCTCGCCGGGGACTACCACCGGGTCAACGACCTGCTGGCCGGGGTGGAGACGGCCGTCCGGGAGCAGCTGATGCCCGGGCCGGACGCCCTGGAGCGGGCCGAGCCGCTGACGCACCTGCTGGGCACCTGGTCGGTCGACACCGCCCGCGAGGCGGCCTGGGCGACCGTCCGCGCGCTCTGGCAGCTGCGCGGCGTGCCGTCGGCCGCCGCGGCGCTCGCCGCCGCGCTGGACACCTCGGTCGGCCTGCTCGGCCGTGCCCTGCTCACGCCGCTCGGCCCGGACCGGCCCCGCGCCGGGGGCGCGGCACCCCCGGCGGACGGGCCGCTCGCTCCCGAGCGGCCGACGGCCGGCCGGCTCCCCGTGGCGAGGAACCGGCCGGCCGTCGGTTGACCGTGCGTCGGGCGCCTGGTCCCCACTCGGTCCGGACCGCCGCGATCAGGCCCAGCTGGAGTGCAGCGGCTTGCCCTCGGCGTAGCCGGCCGCGCTCTGGATGCCGACCACGGCCTTCTCGTGGAACTCCTCCAGGCTGGAGGCGCCCGCGTAGGTGCAGGAGCTGCGCACCCCGGCGACGATCGAGTCGATGAGGTCCTCGACGCCCGGGCGGGCCGGGTCGACGAACATCCGGGAGTGCGAGATGCCCTCCTCGAAGAGCGCCTTGCGGGCGCGGTCGTAGGAGGAGTCCTGCGAGGTGCGGTTGCTCACCGCGCGCGCCGAGGCCATCCCGAAGCTCTCCTTGTACTGGCGGCCGTCGGCGGTGGTCTGCAGGTCGCCCGGGGACTCGTACGTCCCGGCGAACCAGGAGCCGATCATCACGTTGGACGCGCCGGCGGCCAGCGCCATCGCGACGTCGCGCGGGTGGCGGACGCCGCCGTCGGCCCAGACGTGCTTGCCGAGCCGGCGGGCCTCGGCCGCGCACTCCAGGACGGCGGAGAACTGCGGCCGGCCGACGCCGGTCATCATCCGGGTGGTGCACATCGCGCCGGGGCCGACACCGACCTTGAGGATGTCGGCGCCCGCCTCGACCAGGTCGCGGACACCGTCGGCGGAGACCACGTTGCCGGCCACGATCGGGATCCGCGGGTCGAGCCCGCGCACCGCGCGCAGCGCGCTGATCATGGACTCCTGGTGGCCGTGCGCGGTGTCGACCACCAGCACGTCGGCGCCGGCCTCGATCAGCGCCTTGGCCTTGCCGGCCACGTCGCCGTTGATGCCGACGGTGGCGGCGACCCGCAGGTGGCCCCGCGCGTCGACGGCCGGGGTGTAGAGGGTGGCGCGCAGCGCGTTCTTGCGGGTCAGGATGCCGACCAGGCGGCCGTCGGCGTCGACCACCGGCGCGAGCTTGCGGTGCGCCTCGGTGAGCTTGTCGAAGGCGGCGCGCGGGTCGATGCCCTCCTCCAGCAGCAGCAGGTCGCGGGACATCACGTCGGCGAGGCCGGTGAAGCGGTCGACGCCCTGGCAGTCGGAGTCGGTGACCACGCCGATCGGCTTGCCGTCCTCGACCACGACCAGCGCGCCGTGGGCGCGCTTGTGCAGCAGCGAGAGGGCCTCGGCGACGGTGGCGCCCGGGGCCAGCGTGATGGCGGTGTCGTGCACCAGGTGGCGCTGCTTGACCCAGCCGATGACGTCGGCGATCACCTCGGTCGGGATGTCCTGCGGGATGGCGACCAGACCGCCGCGGCGGGCCACGGTCTCGGCCATCCGGCGGCCGGCGATGGCGGTCATGTTGGCCACCACCAGCGGGATGGTGGTGCCGGTGCCGTCGTTCGAGGAGAGGTCGACACCCTGCCGGGAGCCCACGGCGGAGCGGCTGGGGACCATGAAGACGTCGTCGTACGTGAGGTCGTACGAGGGCTTGAGGTCGTTCAGGAAGCGCATGAAGAAAGGGCTCTCTGGCTGGGAGAAGGTACACCTCGGGTGCGGTTGCGGCGAGGCCGCCGGGCGCACTCGGGCGCCCGGCACCCAACGTTCGATTCTCCGGTACGGGGCGGGCAAAAGCCAGTTCGACCCCGATCGCTGGCACAGTGCACAACACATGATCAGCAGCGCGGGCCATGCCTTGGAGCTTCCTCCAAGTGATCGCCTTTTCGCCCCGGCCAGGGCCGCTCCCGTAGCATTCACGCGGTAACGGCGAGGCAATCCAGGAAAGCGGCAGCGGGCATCATGACGGCGGGCGTGGACATCGAGCAGGGCATCGAGCAGGGCGGCGGCACGGAGGTCAGCACCGAGGAGGAGCTCGACTACGGTCCCGGCCTCGACCCCGAGCGGCTGCGGCTCTGCCTGGACGTGATCGCCGAGCTGGACCAGCTGCACGTCGACCACCCGGACGCGATCACCGTCCGCCAGGCCGTCGGCGGCATATTCCGCACGCTCAAGCAGCGCCGCCGCCAGGAGACCCGGGCCCGCAAGACCGCGAACGACCGCGCGGTCACCGCCCGCACCGCCACCGGCGCGCCCAGCCGGATCGACGACGAGACGGCCGGCGCGTTCGGCCTGACCACCGTCACCACCACCGAGATCGCCGGCATCCTGGAGCGCCCGCGCTCCTGCTACACCTGCAAGCAGCGCTACGTCGAGGTGGACGCGTTCTACCACAACCTCTGCCAGGCCTGCGCGGTGAAGAACCGCGCCCGCCGGGACGCCCGCGCCGACCTCACCGGCAAGCGCGCGCTGCTCACCGGCGGCCGGGCCAAGATCGGCATGTACATCGCGCTGATGCTGCTCCGCGACGGCGCGCACACCACCATCACCACCCGGTTCCCCAACGACGCCATCCGCCGCTTCACCGCGATGCCGGACAGCGCCGACTGGCTGCACCGCCTGAAGATCGTCGGCATCGACCTGCGCGACCCGGCCCAGGTCCTGGCACTGGCCGACGAGGTCGCCGCCGACGGCCCGCTGGACATCCTGATCAACAACGCCGCGCAGACGGTGCGCCGTCCGCCGGAGTCGTACCGCGAGCTGGTCAACGCCGAGTCCGCGCCGCTGCCGGCCGGCGAGCTGCCGCAGTCCACCACCATCGGCCGCTTCGGCAGCGGCAGCGTGGACCTGCCCGCGCTGCCCGCCCAGGCGACCGGCGGCGGCGAGCGGATCTCCGCCGAGGACGTCACCTCCCTCGCCCTGGTCACCGGCTCCGCCACGCCCGCCCGGA
Source organism: Kitasatospora sp. NPDC022856 (assembly GCF_055561235.1). Classification (NCBI taxonomy): domain Bacteria; kingdom Bacillati; phylum Actinomycetota; class Actinomycetes; order Kitasatosporales; family Streptomycetaceae; genus Kitasatospora; species Kitasatospora sp. NPDC022856. The sequence continues at coordinate 233,885 of NZ_JBVHHE010000012.1, forward strand.
TCGAGGCCGGCACCGCGATCGACGCCGGCGGGCTGGTGCCCGACCTCGCGCCCACCAACAGCTGGGTGCAGACCGTCAACGAGGTAGGCCCGGTGGAGCTGCTGGAGGTCCAGCTCTGCAACTCCACCGCGCCGTTCATCCTGATCAGCCGGCTGCGCCCGGCGATGGCCGCCTCGGCGTCCCGCCGCAAGTACGTGGTCAACGTCTCCGCGATGGAGGGCGTCTTCGCCCGCGGCTACAAGGGCGCCGGCCACCCGCACACCAACATGGCCAAGGCCGCGCTGAACATGCTCACCCGCACCAGCGCGCAGGAGATGTTCGAGTCCGACGGCATCCTGATGACCGCCGTCGACACCGGCTGGATCACCGACGAGCGCCCGCACCCGGACAAGATGCGGCTGGCCGACGAGGGCTTCCACGCCCCGCTCGACCTGGTCGACGGCGCGGCCCGGGTGTACGACCCGATCGTCCGCGGCGAGCAGGGCGAGGACCTCTACGGCTGCTTCCTGAAGGACTTCGACCGCGCCGCCTGGTAGGCCCCACCGTCCGGTGGCCCCCGCCGCCCGGTGGACCCCGCCGTCCGGTAGACCCCGCGAGGAGGACCGAGTTGACCACCGCACCGCTGATCGGCGCCGGCGTGATCGTGCCCACCGGTGACGGCCGGGTGCTGCTCGGCCACCGGATCACCGCCGGCGAGCCGCCCACCTGGAGCCTGCCGGGCGGCAAGGTGGACGACCCGGGCGAGTCCTTCGAGCAGGCCGCGGCGCGCGAACTCGCCGAGGAGACCGGCATCGTGCTGCCGGCCTCGGCGATGCGGGTGCTCGCCGTGCTGCTCGACCACGAGCTGGGCCGCCCCCGGCTGACCGCGGCCGTACTCGCCCCGCCGAGCCTGGCCGCGGCCCTGGTCACCGAGCCGCACGCCTGCGCGGGTTGGGAGCGCGTCGCGATCGACGCCCTGCCCGAGCCGATGTTCTACCCGTCGGCGCTGGTCCTCGGCAGCTGGCTGCCGCACCTCCCCCCGGTGATCCGGGCCGGGACGCACGCGTACCCCGTCGCCGGGTAGGGCGACGGGGCACCGCGGCCCGGGCGGGCCCTCCGCGGGCAGGTTCGGCGGTGAGCGGGTGAAGCCGTGGGCGGGTCGAGCCGTGGGCGGGCCGGCTGAGGGCGGGTCAGCCGTTGCGGGCCGCCTCCGGGCCGGTCAGCCGCCTCAGCAGCGGGAGCGTCGAGGCGATGATCCCGAGCGAGGCCGCCAGCCCGAGCGCCACCAGCGCGAAGTACACCGCCCCCGGTGACACCAGGTCGTAGTGCATCTGCGACGTGAGGAACATCGCCGCCGCCCCGAACCCGGTGCCGGTCGCGATCACCGACACCACCAGCAGCGGCAGCGCGCTCTCCAGCCCGACCACCCGTCGCAGCAGGCCGAGCGGCGCCCCGGTGAGCCGCAGCATCGCGAACGGGCGCCGACGGTCCGAGAGGCCCGCCACCACGCTGACCGCGAGGCTGCACCCGGCGATCGGCAGCGTGGTCAGCAGCACCACGTTGGCCAGCTGCCGCCAGCCGGCCAGCTGCTTCTGCTGGCTGGAGCCCCAGTCGCCGACCGTCCGCGCCCGGTACTGCGGGTACGCCTCGGTCAGCAGGGTGCGGGTCCGCTCCATGGCCGCGACGGAGCCGTCGGTGGACACGTAGACGTTGCGCACCGGGAGCGCGGCCGCCTCCTCGGCGGAGACCGGCGCGGCCGGCCACTCGTGCGCGGCATTGGACCTCAGGTCCAGGAAGGCCCACTGCGGGACACCCGCGACGCTCGCACCGGCCGGGCAGTGGCCGGCCACCGGGGTCTGCGCGAGGTCGCCGCAGAGCACCAGGCTCGGGGAGAAGCCGGGCCGCTCGCCCGGCTCGGCGCCGAGCGCCCGCGGGTTGTCGTGGCCCACCGTGAGGCCCCGGAACCCCGGCACCGCCCGGAGGTCCGCCAGCAGTCGCTCCGGCAGCGCGTCCGTCATCGGCGGCTCGTCGACCATCGCGCCGTGCTCCACCACGACCCGGGTCTGCGGATCCCCGCTGAGCGCGCCGCGGTTCTCGTTGATGGTGCCGATGATGCAGACCGTGGCCGTGGTGACGAAGAGGGCGAGGACGAGCCCGGCGACCGAGCGGAACCCGGTCCTGGGGTCGTCCGCGAGCCGCCGCACCGCGATCAGTGTGGCCGGGCGGCTGGTGCGGGCGGCGACGGCCCGGGCCGCGACCATGGTGAGCCAGGGCCCGGCGACCACCAGCCCGAGCATGATCAGGAGGAAGCCGGTCAGATAGGCCGCCGTCTGCTGGCCGGTGGTGTCCGGGCGGCGGTTCACGAAGAAGCCGAGCTCGGCGAGGCCGGCCAGCAGCGGGACCAGCCGCCAGTGGGTCGGCGGCTTGGGGGTGACCCGGCGGGTGACCCCCAGCGGGGAGACGGTGACCCGACGCAGCGCCAGCCGGGCCGCGACCGCCGCCGCCACCGGAACGCCGACGGCCACCGCCACCGCCTGGAGCGGGGTGAGCGTCAGGTCGTCGAGGAAGAACCGGTCACCGGTGAACGGGACGGTCGCCGCCAGCGGGCGCAGCGCCAGGTGGAGGCCGAAACCGAGGACCGTGCCGACGGCGGCGGCCACCGTGGACTCGACCGCCGAGATCAGCGAGATCTGCCCCGGGGTGGCGCCGACCAGCCGCATGGCCGCGTAGCGCTGCTCGCGGGTGGCGGCGGAGAGCCGGGTGGCGGTGCCGATGAAGACGACCACCGGGAAGATCAGCGCCCCGGCCACGACCGAGAGGATCAGCGTCATGGCGTCGCCGCGCGTGCCCGGCCCCGGGCAGTCGTTGTCGCAGGTGGGCGGCAGGGCGGTGGCGATGGTGGTGACCTCCCGCGCCCCCGGCACGGTCGAGATCTCCGCCGCCGTCCGGCCCGCGACCACGAACAGGGAGTCCGGGGAGGGCAGCGCCGCGTCGCCGAGGACGCCGGCCAGCCGGCCGGGGAAGCGGTCGCCCAGCTCGCCGGCCGGGGTCCTGCGCAGCAGTTCGGCCAGCGCGGGCGAGACGTAGTACTCCCCGGGCGCGGGCACCGCGTCGAGCCCCGGCGGGACGGGCGCCGTCGGCCCGGTGGCGGCGACGTCGACCCGCAGGATCTGCTCGCCGTCGTAGTAGTCCCCGTGGGCCCACCACCAGAGCGGGTCCACGGGGGCCGTCTCGGTCCGGCTCGCCGCGCCGGTGTTGGTCCACACGGCCCGGTCGTTGGCCTGGCCGACGGCGTTGATGCTCGCCAGCGTGGAGAGCAGCAGACCGACGCCGATCGCCACGGCGGCGGCGATGACGGCCAGCCGGGCCAGGGCCTCCCGCCCGCCGCTGACGGCGAGGCGCAGCGCGAAGGCGATCATCGGCCCACCGGGTCCGCCGAGAGCGAGGTGGCCCGGCCGTCGCGCACGATCGCCTCGCGGTCGGCGTAGGCGGCGACCCGGGGCTCGTGGGTGACCAGGATGACGGTGGTGCCCTGCTCGCGGGCCGCGCCGACCATCAGCTCCATCACCTGCTCACCGGTCAGCGAGTCCAGCGCGCCGGTCGGCTCGTCGGCGAACAGCACCCGGGGGCGCGCCACCAGGCCGCGGGCGAGCGCGACGCGCTGCGCCTGACCGCCCGACAGCTCACCGGAGCGGCGCTTCCCCAGGCCGTCCAGCCCCAGCCGGGCGAACCAGGGCCGGGCCTCGGCCAGCGCCGCCGCCCGCCGGGTGCCGCTCAGCAGCAGCGGCAGCGCGACGTTCTCCTCGGCGGTCAACTCGGGGACGAGCTGGCCGAACTGGAAGACGAAGCCGAACCGGTCGCGCCGCAGGGCGCTGCGCCCGGCCTCGTTCATGGTGTCGATCCGCTGCCCGTCGAACAGGACCTCGCCGGAGGACGGGGTGAGGATGCCGGCCAGGCAGTGCAGCAGCGTCGACTTGCCGGAGCCGCTGGGGCCCATGATCGCGAGCACCTCACCGGCGCCGACGGCCAGGCTCGCGCCGCGCAGGGCCGGGGTCTCGCCGTAGGCGAGCGTGATGTCGCGGGCCTCGATCAGCGACGTCATGACCGCACCGCCTCGGCGAGCGCGTCCAGGCGGGCGGTGGTCAGGTCGATCCAGCGCAGATCGGCCTCCAGGTGGAACAGCCCGTGGTCGGCGAGCAGGGCGTCGACCAGCTCGCCGCCCCGGCGCAGCTCGGTGAGTTCGCGCATCCGCCGCAGGTGGGCGGCGCGCTGGGTGTCGAGGTACACCTCGGCGTCGCGGCCGAGCATCAGGGCCAGCACCACCTTGGTGAAGAGCACCGTCTGCAGGCTGGGCTCGGGCGCGACGGGCTCGGTGAGCCAGTGCTCGAACTCCGTCACACCGGCCTCGGTGATCACGTAGCGCTTGCGCTCGGGGCCGTCGCCGGGCTCGGCCTCGCCGGGCACCACCTTGCCGTCCCGGGCCAGCCGGCCGAGCGTGGCGTAGACCTGGCCGTAGGGCAGGGGCTTGCCCCGGCCGAAGAAGGTGTCGTAGTCGCGCTTGAGGTCGTAGCCATGGCTCGGCTCTCGCTCCAGCAGCCCGAGAAGGGTCAGGGGAACACTCATGAGAGGACCATACACCCGACGTATACCCCGAGTGTATAGCTGGCGAGAATACGGCTCCGAGCTGCGAAGACGCTGATCCGTTGGAGGGAATTGGCCTCCCGGGAACCGGCGGGGCGGTGAGCGGGAGGCGGCCCCGCACCGCCTTCCGCGCCACACCGGCGGCCCGACCTGCCCCCACAGCGGGCCGGGCCGACCGCGTCCCGACACCTCTCGGACGCGGCACCCGCCAGCCTGCCCCGGCCACCCCACCGGCGCCGAGGGCCGAACGTCCCGGTCGCGCGGCGGGCCCCGGTCCTGACGGCCGGTCGGCGGGCGGGCGCCGCGGTACGAGCGCGCACGACTCTTGTGCCGCGGCCGGAGCGGAGGGAGATTGAGAGCCGGAGCCCGGCGGACGATCCCGGCCGGGCGCCCGAGCGCCGCTGCGACCTACCACCCGAGGAGCACGCATCGTGTCCAGCACCTCCGGCCCGGTCCGGCCCGCGTCGCTCCCGCGGCGGGCCGGACGGCAGCTGCGGCAGGCCCTCGGCAGCCACCGCTCCCCCCTGGTCCGGCCGCTGGACCGGTCCCGCGGCCGGGCCTGGTGCACGGCCGCGCTGGCGATCCTGCTCGCCCTGACCGCCGCCGTCGTCGGCGCGCTGCTCGGCTACCGGACCGTCGGGCGGGACGCCGACGCGGACCTGGCACGGCTGCGCCGGGTCGACGCCGTCGTGCTCTCCACCGACCGGCACGGAGCCGCCGTGGGAAGCCGCTCGGCGGGCGGCTACCAGGGCAGGGTGGCCGCCGAGGCCACCTGGACCGCGCCGAACGGGCAGTGGCGCACCGGCACCATCGAGGTGCACCGGACCGCCGTGGTCGGAACCACCGTCCCCGTCTGGGTGGACGAGGCCGGTCTGGTGACCGATCCCCCGACCACCCGGGCGGGCGTGGCGATCGAGGCGGTCTGCGTGGGCCTCGCGGGCTTCACCGTCGTCGGCGCGGGCGTCGTGGCCGCCCTCGCCCTGCGCCTGCGGACCCTCGACCGGCGGGCCGACCTCGCCTGGCAGCGGTCCTGGAGCAGGCTCGAACCGCTCTGGAGCGGCCGCGCGAGCCACAGCCCGGACGGAGCGCAGGGCGACTGACCCCGGCCGGGGCCGCCGGGCCGGCCCGGCGGCCCCCGAAGTCCGCCGCCCGGACCGGCTCCGGGTCCGGGGCCGGGGCCGGGTCCTTCGCCCGACCGTCGGCGCCTCAGGACCCGCCGTCCCACCCGGTCCAGGCCGGGGCGGGGAGGCCGGCGGACGCCCGGTGGGTGAGCACGGCGACGGCCACCAGGAGGGCCAGCGCCAGGGCGAGGGCGATCGGCACATCGGCGTTCAGGACCAGCGCGGCGCCCAGGACGGCACCGCCGAACATCCAGACCGCCGAGGCGAAGCGGCGGATCCCGGCCAGGTCGGCGGCCAGGCCGGTCAGGGTCATGGTGAGCACGGTGGTGGTGAGGTCGGGCACCTTGAGGGAGCGGACGACGGCGTTCTGCAGCCCCATCGCGAACCCGAGCAGACCGGTCAGCGCGTAGCGCGCGGGCTCGCCGGTGTGGCCGGCCAGCGCCGCCAGGGCGGTGCCGAGGGCCACCAGCACCGCCTGGACGGCGGCGGAGACGACCAGCAGCCGGCCCCGGTGGCCGGGCAGGCGTTCGCTGAGCCGGCCACCGGCGAGCGCGCCCGCCAGGAACGCGCCCAACGCGGTGAGCGAGGCGGTGGCGGAGAACCCGGCCGCGCCCGCCAGGGCGAAGCCCAGGAAGACCACGTTGCCCGTCATGTTGGCGACGAAGACGTGCCCGAGGGCGAGGTAACTCACCGCGTCCACCAGCCCGGTGACGACGGTGAGCAACAGCAGCATCGGCACCAGCGGGCCGTGCCGGGGGTCGCTCCACACAGCTGTCCTCCTCCGGTTCGCGCGCTCCGGTGGGCTCCGGCGCTCCGTCCGTTCTACGCCCGTCCGCCCGCCCGGGGCACGCCGAACCCCCGCCGGTGCCCGAACGGCTCCACCGCGCCCACCGGGAGAGCGCCGAACGGGCACCTCGGCCGCCGCCCGTACGATGGGCCGGTGGGCGGCCGGCCAGGGCGGCCGGGTGCGGATGGAAGGGGCGTTCGGGCGGTGTTGCGCGGGTTCGGCGATCTGGAGGCCGAGATCATGGACCGCCTCTGGTCCTGGGGCCGGGCGGCCACCGCCCGCGAGATCGTCGACGACCTGCTGCTGCGGCGGCCGCTCGCCTACACCACCGTCACCACCGTGGCCGACATCCTGCACACCAAGGGGTGGCTGCGCCGGGAGAAGGTCGGCCGGGCGTGGGTGTACGAGCCGACCTGCACCCGCGAGGCGTACACCGCCCAACTGATGCACCAGGCACTGGAGACCACCTCCGACCGGGCCGGGGCCCTGCTGCACTTCGTCGACCGGATGAGCGGGGACGAGGCCTCGGCCCTGCTGGCGGCCCTGGAGCAGGTGAAGGAGCGGGACACCCCGTGACGCTCGCGCTGCTGGCGCTCCACCTCGTCCTGGTCGGCGCCGTCCTCCCCCGGTGGCTGGCCGGTTCGCGCCGGCTCCAGGCCCGGCCGGCGGCGGGCGTCGCGGTCTGGCTGGCACTGATGGCCTCCTTCGGGACCGCGCTGCTGCTCGCGGCGCACCACCTGGCGGCGACGCTCGGCCACCGGCCGGCCGGGCTGGCCGGACTGCTCCCGCACGTCGAGGCCGGTCCGGCCACCGACCCGCACGCGCACGGCTGGTGGGCGCCGGCCGCGGTGGCGCTCGCCCTGGGCGGGGTCGCCGTGGCCCTCGGGACGCGGGCCGCGCGGCTGCGGAGCCGGCACCGGGCGGTGCTGGACGTGGTCGCGGTCCGCGACCGGCACCACCGCGCGCTGGTGCTCGACGACGCCCGGCCGGCCGTCTACTGCCTGCCCGGCCGCCGGGCCCGGGTGGTGGTGTCGCGCGGCGCGGTGGAGCTGCTCGACGAGCGCCGGCTGGCCGCCGCGGTCGCGCACGAGCGCGGGCACATCCGGGGGCGCCACCACCTGGCGCGGCTCGCGGTGGACACCTTCGCCCTGCCCCTCGGCCGGCTGCCGCTGGCCCGCACCGGCCGGGCGGAGCTGGCGCTGCTGCTGGAGATGGCCGCCGACGACGCCGCGCTGGCGACCGCGACGCGCTCCGAACTGGCCTCCGCCCTCTGCCTGCTGGCCACGGCCGGCCCGGCCGGCGGGCCCGCGTTCGCGGCGGCCGCCACCGGCGTCCTCGCCCGCGTCCAGCGCCTGGGCCGACCCGAGGTCACGCCCCGCCCCTGGGTCTCCGTCTGCCGCGTCGGCGCGGCCTCCGCCCCCCTGCTCCCCTACCTGCTGGCCTGCGCGCAGCACCCGTAGGGCTCCGGGGCCGGAGCGATCCGGCCATGTCCGGGTGCGGTCGGCGGGGCGGGAGTGGCGGCGCGGGAGTGCGTCCGGCCGCGCCGGCGACGCGGTGGTGATGACCTGCTCCGGGCGTGCCTGCCGGATCGTCGGTCGGGCGCTCCCCGCGGCATGCCCGGTCCCCGACACCTCCCTTCTTGCGGAGTGACTGTCAATATTTTGCGCATATCCATGGACTTCATGCAGAAACGCCCCTAGTGTTCCCCTCGCTCGGCCTCCCACCCACGCCAGTGAGGACGTCGCCCATGCCACCTCCCGCCTTCCGCCGTCTGCGCGCACCGCTCGCCGCGCTGACCGCCGCCGCCCTCTCCGCGGCCGCCCTGCTCACCGTCACCACCCAGCCCGCGCACGCCGCGGCCGTGCCGACCCTCTCGCCGCTGGACGTCCCCGACCGGGGCGCCGCCGTGAAGTTCAAGGAGCAGGAGGCCGAGTTCGCGGCCACCAACGGCACGGTGATCGGCCCCGAGCGCCGCTACGGCACACTCCCCTCGGAGGCCTCCGGCCGCCAGGCCGTCACGCTGTCCGCGACCGGCCAGTACGTCGAGTTCACGCTGACCGCCCCGGCCGACGCGATGAGCTTCCGCTACAGCCTGCCGGACAGCGCGGACGGCCGGGGCCGGGACGCCTCGATCGACCTCCTGGTCAACGGGTCGAAGCTGAAGTCCGTCCCGGTCACCTCGAAGTACGGCTGGTACTACGGGGGTTACCCCTTCAACAACAACCCCGGGGACACCGACCCGCACCACTTCTACGACGAGACCCGGACCATGTTCGGCTCCTCGCTGCCCGCCGGCACGAAGATCCGGCTGCAGGTGTCCTCGACCGCGCAGTCCCCCGCCTTCACCGTCGACCTGGCCGACTTCGAGCAGGTCGGCGCGCCGATCGGCAAGCCCGCCGGGTCGATCGACGTGGTGGCGGACTTCGGCGCCGACCCGACCGGGGCCGGCGACAACACCGCGCGGTTCCAGAGCGCGGTCGACGCCGGCCGGGCCCAGGGCCGGACGGTCTACATCCCGCCGGGCAGCTACACGCTGTACGACCACGTGGTGGTGGACGGCGTCACCCTGGCCGGGGCCGGGCCCTGGTACAGCGTTCTCGGCGGCCGCGACCCGGTCAACCGCAACCGGGCCGCCGGGATCTACGGCAAGTACGTGGCGGGCGGCGGCTACGGCGGGGCGGTCCGGCCGCAGGAGGCCAACGGCCCGAGCCGGAACGTCACCCTGCGGGACTTCGCCGTCATCGGCGACATCCGCGAGCGGGTGGACGACGACCAGGTGAACGCGCTCGGCGGGGCGATGAGCGACTCCACCGTGGACAACCTGTGGATCCAGCACACCAAGGTCGGCGCCTGGATGGACGGGCCGATGGACCGGTTCACCATCCGGAACAGCCGCATCCTGGACCAGACCGCGGACGGCGTGAACTTCCACACCGGGGTGACGAACTCGACGGTGACCAACACCTTCGTCCGCAACACCGGTGACGACGGCCTCGCCTCCTGGCCGGAGCGCGTCCCCAACGCGGGAGACAGCTTCACCCACAACACCGTGGTCGTCCCCGTGCTGGCCAACAACATCGTGACGTACGGGGGCCGGGACTTCACGATCTCCGACAACGTGATGGCGGACACCGTCAGCAACGGCGGCGGCCTGCACATCGCCAACCGGTACCCGGGGGTCGGCTCGGGCTGGGGGACCGCCGTCGCGGGCACCGTCAACGCGCTCCGGAACACCCTGATCCGGACCGGGAACAGCGACTACAACTGGAACTTCGGCGTCGGGGCGGTCTGGTTCAGCGGCCTCAACGAGCCGATCAGCGGAGCCGCGATCACCATCGGCGACACCGACATCCTGGACAGCTCCTACGAGGCGATCCAGACCATCGAGGGCTCGTCCAGCGGGATCGCCTTCACCGGCGTGACCATCGACGGCGCGGGTACCTACGCCATCCAGGCGCAGGCCGAGTCGACGATGCGGTTCACCGGTGTGAAGGCCCGCAACATCGCCCAGTCCGCCACCCCGACCCACAACTGCGTCGGCGCCGGCTTCCGGATCACCGACGGCGGCGGCAACTCCGGCTGGGCGGGCTCCACCTGCGGCGGCACCTGGCCGGCCCCGCAGTTCACCTACGGCGGCCGACCGGGCGGCGGCGGCCCGGGCACCCCGAGCCCGTCCGGCACCCCGAGCCCCTCGACCACACCCACCCCCACGCCCACCCCGTCGACCACGCCCACCCCGACCACGCCGCCCGGCACGGTGGACCTGCTGCACGGCAGGGCGATCGCGGCGAGCAGCTACACCGACGTCTACCCCCCGCAGCGGGCCGACGACGGCGACCGGGCCAGCTACTGGGAGAGCGCCAACAACGCCTTCCCGCAGTGGATCACGGGTGACCTCGGCAGCCCCGTCGCGGTCGGCCGACTGGTGCTCACCCTGCCGCCCGGCTGGGAGGCGCGGACCCAGACCCTGACCGTCCAGGCCTCCACCGACGGCGGCTCCTGGAGCACGGTCAAGCCCTCGGCCGGGTACCGCTTCGACCCGGCCACCGGGAACACCGTCACCGTCCAGGTGCCCGGGACGACCGCCCGCTACCTGCGGCTCACCTTCACCGGCAACACCGGCTGGCCGGCCGGCCAGCTCTCCGAGTTCCAGGTGTACGGCCCCTGACGGACCGGCACGCACGCAGGCCCCCGGAGACCGACACGGTCTCCGGGGGCCTGCCCGTCTCGGTCAGGACCGGGCGCGCGGCGGCGCCGTCGACCCCCGGACCACCAGTTCCGGCTCGAACAGCAGCTCGTCGTGGGTGATCCGGACTCCGCCGATCTCCCCCACCAGGAGGTCCACCGCGGCCCGGCCCATCGCCTCGATCGGCTGCCGGACGGTGGTCAGCGGCGGATCGGTGCAGGTCATGAAGGACGAGTCGTCGTAGCCGATCACCGACACGTCGTCCGGCACCGAGAGACCGGCCCGGCGGGCCGCCCTGATCGCACCGAGCGCCAGCGGGTCGCTGGCGCAGATGATCCCGGTGACGCCCTCGCGGAGCAGCCGGGTGGTGGCGGCCTGGCCGCCCTCCAGGGTGAACAGCGCCCGCTCGACCCGGCTCTCCGGGAGGTCGAGGCCGGCCTTCGCCGCCGCGGCCCGCGCGGCGGCCAGCTTGCGCCGGGACGGCACGTGGTCGGCCGGGCCGAGCACCAGCCCGATCCTGCGGTGGCCGAGCTGGCGCAGGTGCCCGACGGACTGCTCGACGGCGACCGCGTCGTCGCAGGACACCCGGGCGAAGTCGAGGCCCTCGATGGCCGCGTTCAGCAGCACCGTCGGCAGGCTGCGCTCGGCCAGCCGGTCGTAGTGGTCGTGGGCGGCGTCGGCCTGGGCGTAGAGGCCGCCGAAGAAGACCACTCCGGAGACCTGCTGGGAGAGCAGCAGGTCGACGTAGTCCGCCTCGGACACCCCGCCGGCGGTCTGGGTGCAGAGGACCGGGGTGAACCCCTGGCCGGCCAGCGCGCCGCCGACCGCCTCGGCGAAGGCCGGGAAGATCGGGTTCTGCAGCTCCGGCATGACCAGGCCCACCAGCCGGGCGCGTTCGCCGCGCAGCTGGGTGGGGCGCTCGTAGCCGAGCACGTCCAGGGCGGTCAGCACGGCGGCCCTGGTCGCCTCCGAGACGCCGGGCTTGTCGTTCAGCACCCGGCTGACGGTGGCCTCGCTGACCCCGACCTTCTGCGCCACCTGGGCAAGTCGTCGTGTCATGGGGGGAGTGTACGTCGTTCCTCGCAAGAATTTGCGTCTACTTGCGCTCTCTTGAACCGCCTTGCGCTCGCTCCCACCGCCCCGGAACGCGCCCGCCGGCGAGCGGCGGACAGCCCGAGGTGCCGCCGGGACGGGGGTCCGTCCCGGCGGCACCGGTGTCGGAGCGCTTCGGGGCTACGGGTTGACGGTGATGGTGAAGGTGGAGGTGGTGTTCCTGATGTCCTGGTCGTTGCCGGCCAGGCGCAGGTGGTTGAAGACCACCGAGCCGACCGCCGGGCCCTGCCCGGGCTCGGCCGACTCGTTCGCCCAGATCCCGAAGCCGGACCTGGCGTCGAAGGCGTCACCGCTGCGGCGCGCCCCGGTGATCGAGACGTTGCTGAAGACGGTGTCCTTGACCGGGAACTGCGGCTGCCCGCCGGAGTAGTTGGTCTGGAACATGATGCCGTGGTACGTCGGGTCGACGATGTCCACATCGCTCACCCGGATGCCCTGGAACACCTTGGAGGCCGAGAACACCCAGATCGCGGGGAAGGTCTGGGAGCCCCAGAAGTGGCCCCCGGCCCGGACGACCGAGATGTTCTGCAGGGCCGTCGGTTCGGTGCCGAAGCCGTTCATCGGGTACCCGAAGTCCAGCGAGCTGATGGTGACGCCCGAGTAGACCAGGGTGTCGGCGATGTAGATGTTGCGGAAGGTGTTGGCGTAGCCGCCGTACACGGCGACCCCGGCCGCCCGCCAGGTGAGGATCGAGGTCAGGTTCTCGAAGACGTTGTTCATCTCGTCCGCGCCGCCCGCGTCGATCGCGGAGAACAGCGCGAAGGAGTCGTCCCCGGTGGCCCGGGCCTCGTTGTTGGTGACCAGGTTGTCGGTGGAGCCGTTGGTCATGTTGACGCCGTCCGCGAAGGTGTCGCGGATCCGGCTGTTGCTGATGGTCATGAAGTCGGTGTTGGCCCCCCAGTAGAGGCAGACCATGTGCTCGGCCCAGATGTCGTCGATCACCATGTGGGCGACGTTGGCGAAGTCGAAGACCTTGCCGGGGCCGTCGATCCGGGAGGTGTAGTTGCCGAAGTAGGCGAACCCGGCGAAGGTCGAGCCGTTGGCCGTCGCCTCCGCGCGGAAGCCGACGTCGGTGTTGCTCTGGGTGGCGGGCGCCCGGAACCGGGTGAACCAGGGGCCCGCGCCGATCACCTTGACGGGCTTGCCGTAGACCTGGAACTTGCTCGCCGTCTGGTAGTCGCCCGCCGGCAGGTAGACGCCGACCAGGGTGCCGGTGGTGTCCATCCGCACCTTGTCCAGGGCGTTCTGCACGTCCTGGTGGGTGAAGCCGGCCGGGACGGCGTAGTGCGCCGGGTCCGGGTTCGGCGTCGCGGTGGCCTGCTCCAGGCTGACGAAGTCGATCGCGTAGCGGGAGGTGTCGCCGCCGTCCTTCTGCAGCCTGATTCGGCTGCCGGCCGGCACGGTGGTGCCGAGCAGGACGTTCGCCTCGTCGTAGACGTGCCGCGGGGCGCCCGCGCCGGGCGAGTTGCCCGGCGCGGTCTCGGCGCCGTACAGCCAGGCGTACTTGGAGGTCAGGTCGATCTTCTTGAGGAAGGTGCCGTCGACGTAGACGCTGAGCGTGGCGTCGGTGCCGTCGCCGCCGGCGGCGTCCGGGACGGAGAACCGGGTGACGAGCGTGTTGGTCGGCGCCCGGGTGGTGAACTCGACCGAGGCGCCGGTGGAGTTGAGCGTCACCGCGCGCCGGCCGCTGGCCTCGCCGGCGAGGTCCCCGACGACCCGGTTCGGCCCGACCAGGCCCGCGCCGCCGGCCAGCACGCCGTCCTCGGCCTCGTAGGTGTCGTAGGGCATGTTCGCGCCCCGGCCGACGTGGAGCGGCTGGGTGGAGGTGTTGTCGGTCTGCTTGGCCGGCGGCTCGTTGGCGTCCGCCGCGATCACCGTCTTCACGGTGTACCGGCCGTTCGCCGCCGTCCAGGTGCCGAGCGTCACCGGCGCGCTGGTCGCGCCGGGGGCGATCGTGCCGGTGTAGGCGCCGGACAGCGTCCTCACCACGGTGCCGGCGGCGTCGGCGACCGTCAGGGTGATGGCGTGGGCGCCGCCGGCCGAGGCCGTGGTGCCCTGGTTCTTCACCGCCACCGAGAAGGTGACGGTGTTCCCGGCGGCCGGGTTGGCCGGGGACCAGACGGTCGGGGCGGCGAGCAGGTCGGAGCCGGGGGCCCGGGTGACCACCAGGGGGGCCGGCGCGGTTGCGGTGTTGTTGGTCTCGTCCCGCTCGATCACCGCGTTGGCCTCGTCGACCTTGGCGGAGAGCTGGTAGCTGCCGGCCGCGCGCACGCCGGCGTCCAGCGTGACGGTGCCGGCGGCGCCGACGGCCAGCGGGCCGACCTGGGCGGTGCCGACCTTGGTCGAGCCCAGGTAGAAGCCGACGGCGGTCGCGGCCGAGGGCAGGGTGCCGAGGTTGCGGACCGTCGCGGAGAGCGTGACCGGGTCGGTCTCGACCGGCGCGGCCGGGGTGGCGGAGACGTCGGTGACGGTGAGGTCCGGGTTGGCCGCCGGGGCGCCGATCACCTGGAACTCGGCCACCTGGCCGCCGGTGGACCCGGTGTTGGCGGTGATCCGCAGCTGGACGTCGGCCGCGGTGGCGCCGACCGGGACGGTCACGGAGTTCCCGGCGGGCTGGACGAAGTCGTAGCCGCGGGCCGGTACCAGGGTGGTGAAGCCGGTACCGGACTGGTCCCGGCCGAGCACCTCGATCGTCTGGCTCCGGCTGGACCAGGCCGCGGCCGGGTTCAGCTTGACCACGACGGAGTCCACCGCCGCGTTGGAGCCCAGCGCCACCGTCAGGGTGTCGGGGTAGCTGTTGGCGTTGCCCTCCCAGTAGGTGGCGGTGTCGTTGTCGTTGGCGTTCGCCGCGACGAAGGTGTTGATCACCGAGGAGGCGCTGATCGGCTTGCCGGCCGCCAGGTTGGTCCCGCTCCCGCCGCTGCCGGCCCGCACCACGGTGTTGCTGCTCGCGGACTGGTTGCCGGCGGCGTCCCGGGCCTTCACGTAGTAGGAGACGGTGGCGCTGTCCGGCTGGCCGTCGGTGTAGCTCAGCACGGCGGCGGCCACGCTCGCCCGGAGCGCGCCGTTCGCGTAGACGTCGTAGCCGGTGACCCCGGTGTCGTCGGTCGAGGCCGACCAGGTCAGACGGATCCGGCCCGCCGCGGGCTGGTCGTAGCCGAGGGCGCCGGGCGCGGACGGCGCCTGGGTGTCGCCGCTCTGACCGGTCCTGGTCACCGTGTTGCTGCTCGGCGACTGGTTGCCGGCGGCGTCCCGGGCCTTCACGTAGTAGGAGACGGTGGCGCTGTCCGGGCGGCTGTCGGTGTAGCCCGGCACGGTGCCCGGCACGCTGGTCAGCAGCGCGCCGTTCGCGTAGACGTCGTAGCCGGTGACCCCGGTGTCGTCGGTCGAGGCCGACCAGGTCAGGTGGATCCGGCCGGGCGCGGGCCGGTCGTAGGCGAGGCCGCTCGGGGCGGTGGGCGCCCGGGTGTCGCCGGTGGCCGGGCCGTACACCTCCAGTTCGGCCAGTTGGGCGGCGGCCCAGCCGGTGTTGGCGGTCACTTCGACCCGCACGAACCGGGTGGTGGTGGCCCCCAGGTCGAGGACGACGGCGTTCCCGGTGGCCGGGTCGAAGACCCGGGCGGCCGAGGCGGCCAGGTCGGTGAAGGCGCTGCCGTCGGTGCTGCCGCGCACGGCGAGCGTCTGCGTCCGGCGCTCCCAGCCGGCGGGCAGCCGCAGCGCCACGCGGTTGACCGCCACGGCGGCGCCGAGGTCGACCTGGACCCACTGCGGCAGCGCGCCGTTGGCGCTCTCCCAGTAGCTGGCCGCGTTGCCGTCACCGGCGTTCGCCGGGGCGTAGGCCTGGCTCTGGCTTCCGGCGCTGAACGGCCGCCCGAGCGCCAGGTTCGCCCCGGCGGCGCCGGCCGCGCGCACCTCCAGCTCGGCGATCTGGGCGGCCGGCCAGCCGGTGTTGGCGGAGACCGCCAGCCGCAGGTAGCGGGTGCTCGCCGCCGGGAAGGCGATCCGCACGGTGTTGCCGGTACCGGGCGCGAAGGCGTAGCCGGCCGAGCCCACCAGGGTGGTGAAGCCGGTGCCGTCGGCGCTGCCCTGGACGGCGAGCGTCTCGGTGCGGCTCTCCCAGGACGCGGGGAGCTTCAGCACCACCTCGTCGACCGCGGCGGCGGCGCCGAGGTCGACCTGGACCCACTGCGGCAGCGCGCCGTTGGCGCTCTCCCAGTAGGTGGCGGCGTCGCCGTCGTTGACGGCGGTGACCGGCCGGCCGACGATGCTGCTGCTCGCGGCGGCGGGCCGGCCCGCCGCCAGGTCGGGGCCGCCGGCCGCGGCGGCGGTGGTGGCCGGCAGCAGCGGGCCGGCCAGGGCCAGCAGGCCGGTGGCGAGCGTGCCCGCCAGCCAGCGGAAGATCGGTGCTCGGGTTCTCACGGGGTCCTCTGTCTCGTCTCGTCCGAACGCGTGGATGGGGGTGGGGGGTGGGGCCCTGTCCGGCCGTCAGGACCGGGTGCGTGCGGGGGTGAGCGGGCCATCCGTGGCTCCGGGGGGCAGCGGCGGGCCGGGGCGGCGCCCGGTCCGGGGGCGGACCGGGCGGGGGGGTGTCCGCCCCGGGCGGTCAGGCGACGCGCAGCCAGACCGCGGTGTCGGGCGGGAGCAGCCCGCCCGCGGTGAGCGGGCCGCTGGCGAGCAGGACCGCGCGGTGCGCGGGCAGCGGATGCGGCGCGGCGCCGAGGTTCACCACGCACTGGAAGCCGGCGCCGCGGTGGAACGCCAGCACGTCGCCGGGAGCGGCGGTCCAGCCGAAGACCTCGCCGCGCAGGGCGTCCTCGGCGCGGCGCAGCCGCAGCGCGGCGCGGTAGAGCGCGAGCATCGAACCAGGGTCGGCCGACTGGGCCTCGACGGTGAGCGGGGCCCAGTCGGCCGGCTGCGGGAGCCAGGGCTCGGCCGGAGCCTGGCTGAACCCGTACGGGGGTCGGTCGCCCGACCAGGGGAGCGGTACCCGGCAGCCGTCGCGGCCCGGGTCGGTACCGCCGGAGCGCAGGTGCATCGGGTCCTGGAGGCGGTCCGGCGGCAGGTCCTCGACCTCGGGCAGGCCGAGTTCCTCGCCCTGGTAGAGGTAGACCGCGCCGGGCAGGGCCAGCGAGAGCAGCGCCGCCGCCCGGGCCCGGCGCCGGCCAAGCTCCGGGTCGGTCGGGGTGCCCCAGGCCTTGGCGGCGAAGTCGAACCGGGTGTCCCGGCGGCCGTAGCGGGTGACCGTCCGGGTGACGTCGTGGTTGGCGAGCACCCAGGTGGCCGGGGCGCCGACCGGGGCGTGCAGCCCCAGCGTGGTGTCGATCGACTCGCGCAGCGCGGCCGCCTCCCAGGGGCGGGCCAGGAAGTCGAAGTTGAAGGCGGTGTGCAGCTCGTTCGGGCGCAGGTACCGGGCGAAGCGCTCGGCGTCCGGCAGCCAGACCTCGCCGACCAGGATCCGGGTGTCCGGGTAGCTGTCGGCGATGGCCCGCCAGGAGCGGTAGACGCCGTGCAACTCCTCGCGGTCGGTGAACGGGTGCGGGTCCCGGCCCTTGACGAAGTCGGGCAGCGCCGGGTCCTTGGCCAGCAGCGCGGCGGAGTCGATCCGGACGCCGGCCGCGCCCCGGTCGAACCAGAAGCGCAGGATCTCCTCGTGCTCGGTGCGCACCCGGGGGTGGGCCCAGTTGAGGTCGGGCTGCTGGGCGGCGAACAGGTGGAGGTACCACGCGCCGTCCGCCGTCCTGGTCCACGGGCGGCCGCCGAACTCGGAGACCCAGTCGTTGGGCGGGAGTTCGCCGTCCGGGCCGCGCCCGGCGCGGAAGTGGAACAGTTCGCGCTCCGGACTGCCGGGGCCCGCCGCGAGCGCGGCCCGGAACCACGGGTGCTGGTCCGAGACGTGGTTCGGCACGATGTCCACGATGGTGCGGATGCCGTGGCCGAGCGCCTCCGCGATGAGCTGCTCGGCGTCCGCGAGGGTGCCGAACAGCGGGTCCACGCCCCGGTAGTCGGTGACGTCGTAGCCGCCGTCGGCCATCGGGGACGGGTACCAGGGGTTGAACCAGACGGCGTCGACGCCGAGGTCGGCCAGGTAGGGCAGCCTGCTGCGGACACCGGCGAGGTCCCCCGTGCCGTCGCCGTCGGCGTCGGCGAAGCTGCGCGGGTACACCTGGTAGATCACCGCGTCGCGCCACCAGTGCGGGGTCTCGAACGGGAGCCGGGATTGCTGTCCCACGGTGGGTCCTTTCGGATCGGCGCCCGGGCCGGTCAGCCTTTGAGTCCACCCGAGGTGAGCCCGGACATGATGTTGCGCTGGAAGATCAGGAAGAAGACGACGGTCGGCGCCGAGGCGATGGCCAGGGCGGCGATGACGACGTTCTGCGGCACGCCCGTGGAGAGCGACTTGATGCCGATGTTGAGGGTCTGCCGGGCCGGGTCCGGCTGGACGAGCATCGGCCAGAGGAAGTCCTTCCAGACGTTCACCACGGCGAAGATCGAGACCACGCCGAGGATCGGCCGGGACATCGGCAGCACGATGGAGCGCAGGGCGCGCAGCGGGGTGGCCCCGTCGATCGCGGCGGCCGCCATGAGGTCCTCCGGGATGGAGTCGAAGAACCGTTTCAGCAGGAAGATGTTGAAGGCGTTGGCCACCGTCGGCAACCAGATCGCCCAGGGCGTGTTGATCAGGTTGACGTGCAGCAGCGGCAGGTCCAGGACGGTCAGGTACTGCGGGACGACCAGCACCGCGGCCGGGATCATCAGGGTGGCCAGCATCATGCCGAGGATCAGATTGCCCAGGACGGGCCGCAGCTTGGACAGCGCGTAGGCCGCCGCCACGTCGAGGACCAGCTGGAAGGCGAGCGCGCCGAAGGCGTAGTACAGCGTGTTGAAGAGCAGCCGGCCGAGGCCGAGCCGGCTCCACGCGGTCGCGTAGGTGTCCGGGTGGAGCTCGGCGGGGAAGAGCGTGGGCGGGTTGCGGACCACCTCGGCGGTGGACTTCAGGCCGCCGGTCACCAGCCAGTACAGCGGGCCGAGGAAGACCAGGGTGAAGACCACGACGGTCGCCACCAGGGTCAGCCGGTAGAGCAGTCGGCCGCGTGGGCGGTCGAGTTGGGTCTGCGAGATCAGCGTCCGGGTCTGCGGCTGCACCGGGGCTCCCATGGGTCTGGTCGGGTGTGGTCCGGGACTGGACGGCCCCGGGTCAGTCGGCCCCGGGTCGGTCGGCCCCGGGTCAGTCGGCCCCGGGTCAGTCGGCCCCGGGTCAGTCGGCCTCGCGCGACAGCCGCGCGTACAGGGCGGAGAATCCGGCCAGCAC
The DNA here is from genome assembly GCF_055561235.1 of Kitasatospora sp. NPDC022856. NCBI lineage: Bacteria > Bacillati > Actinomycetota > Actinomycetes > Kitasatosporales > Streptomycetaceae > Kitasatospora > Kitasatospora sp. NPDC022856. The sequence continues at coordinate 253,021 of NZ_JBVHHE010000012.1, forward strand.
CAGCAGCATGATCAGGCCGAGCGCCGAGGCGGCGCCGTAGTTGTTGAAGTTGAAGGCGTACTGGTAGACGAGGTGGACCACGGTGGTGGTGGAGCCCTGCGGCCCGTTGCCACCGGTCAGCAGGTAGGGCTCGACGAACACCTGCATGGTGGCGACGATCTGGAGCAGCAGCAGGAGCGAGAGCACCAGCCTGGTCTGCGGGACGGTCACGTGCCAGATCCGGCGCCACAGGCCGGCCCCGTCCAGTTCGGCCGCCTCGTAGAGCTCCCCCGGGATGCCCTGGAGGGCCGCCAGGTAGATCAGGGTGGCGCCGCCCATGTTCATCCAGGTGGAGGCGATGACCACCGAGAGCAGCGCGGTGTCGGGCGAGTCGAGCCAGGCCGAGGTCGGCAGGTGGAGCGCCCGCAGCACGCTGTTGAACAACCCGTGGTCCGGGTCGTAGAAGTACTTGAAGAGCAGCACGGAGGCCACCGGCGGCATCATCACCGGCAGGTAGACCAGCACCCGCAGGTAGGCCTTGGCGTGCCGCAGCTCGTTCAGCAGCACGGCGACCAGGAACGGCACCGCGAAGCCGAACACCAGCGCCAGCAGGGTGAACACCAGGGTGTTGCGCCAGGCCTGCCAGAACGCCGGGTCCTGGAGCAGCTGGTCGACGTTGTCCAGGCCGACCCAGCTGGTCCGGCCCCGCCTGGTCCGCTGGAAGCTCATGACGACTTCACGGACCATCGGGTACCAGGTGAAGAAGCCGAAACAGAGCAGTGCGCCGAGCAGGAAGCCGTGCGCGGTGAGGTTGCGCCGCAGCCCCCGCCCCAGCCGGCCGCGCCGCCGGGGCTCACTGGTGGGCCGGGCCGCCTTCCCGGCGACACTGATCGCTGCCATCCCTCGTTCTCCGCTTCGTCGCTGTCCGTCGCTGTCCGTCGCTGTTCACCGGTGGCCGTCGGTGGCCGGGGGTGGCCGGGTGCCGGCGGTGGCCGGGGGCGCGGGGCCGGCCCCGCCCGTTCGCTACTGAAGGCTGGCCAGTACCTGGTTGACCTGGGTCTCGGCGTCGTTCAACAGCTTGGCGACGTCGGCGCCATTGTCGGTCAGCACGGCCGACATCGCGTTGTCGAGCACCTTGTAGATCTGCTGCGCGTGGGCCGGCTCGGTGCGGCCCGGCACGGACGCGGCGAGGTAGGGCGCGTAGTTCTGGACCGGGACGGTGGCGCTGGCCGCCTTCGCCCGGTTGTCCTGCTCCAGCGAGGCGCCGGTGAGGAAGAAGGGCTGCGGGAGGCCGACCGGCAGGCCGTCCGCCTTGGTCCGGGCGTAGTCGAACTGGCCCTTGCCCTGGGTGAGGAACTTGAAGTTCACCCAGGCGACGGCCGCCCTGATCTGGTCCGGGCTGGAGCCCTTCTTGACCATGTAGTCGTTGCCGCCGAGCAGCGCGGCCTTGCCGCCGGGCATCGGCCCCATGCCGTAGTCGGCGTAGTCCCCGTTCAGGGTCTGCACCATGTAGGTGATGTCGTCCGGGGCGCCGATGTACATCCCGAGCCGGTCGGTGGACATCCGGGTCATCAGGTCGGGCCACTTGAGGCTCTGCGCGGAGCCCATCGAGTCGTCGGTCCAGCGCATGTCGTACAGGGTCTGCAGGACCTGCCGGCCCTCGGCGGTGTTGAACGCGGCCTTCCGGCCGTCCTCGCCGACCATCCGGCCGCCCAGCCCGTACAGCTCGGCGGTGAAGTGCCAGCCGCCCTGGTTGGTCGCGCTGTAGTCGCCGTAGCCGTTGACCCCGTTGCCGAGCGCGGCGATCCGCTTCGCGGCCTCGCGGATCTCCGGCCAGGTCGTGGGGGGCTTGTCCGGGTCGAGCCCGGCCTGCTTGAACAGCTTGCGGTTGTAGAGCAGGCCCAGCTTGTAGTTCGAGGTGGGCAGGCCGTAGAGCTTGTCGCCGTCCTTGAGCGTGGCGAGCACCGAGGGGTCGATGTCCTTCAGCGCCGGCACGGTCGTCTCGTCGACGTAGCCGGAGATGTCCTCGGCCGCGCCCTCGTCCAGCACCTGGTCGAGGTCGGTGAAGTAGGTGTAGAAGACGTCGGTCTGGGTCCGGCCCTTGAGCTGGGCGGTGAACGGCGCGGGCTCCTCGCAGGGCGAGGCGTCCTTGCTGGTGATCGTGACGTTCGGGTAGCGCTGGTGGAACGCCTCGACGTCCTCGACCCACTGCTTGCGCTCGGCGGCCTTGGTGACCGGGGGCTGGCAGTCGACGCTGATGCTGACCTTCGCGTTCGGGTCCAGGGTCGAGCCGGCGCCGCCCGACGGCGCCGCGACGGCTGCCCCGCTGTCGTCCGAACTGCCGCACGCGGCAAGGGAGAAGGCCAGTCCTGCGGCCACGGCGACGGCGGCGGTTCTCCGGCGGAGCCCGGTTCTGTTCATGGCGGACGGCCCTTCTGCAGGCATGGGTGGTGGGGGCGCCGCGGTGCTCGTCCGGCGGCTCCGCCACTTAACCACCGCGCAACAGAGGGCCACAAGATGTCGACAGGACTTTGCAAGAAATCGACTTCATGACGTCAGATCAACACCAGGGACGCCGAACGGCGAACGCCCCCGGTCGGAACCGGGGGCGTTCGGCAGGTCGGACGGCGGGTCGGTGCGGGGCGGGTGGGCGGGTCGGTGCGGGGCGGGTGGGCGGGTCGACGGCCCGCCGCTACAGGCGGACGGCGCCGACGTACGGCATCACGTCGATCGGCAGCACCTCGACGTTCTTGCCGGTGCGCGGCGCGTGGATCATCTTGCCCTCGCCGATGTAGAGGCCGACGTGGTGCAGGTCCGGGTAGAAGAAGACGAGGTCACCGGGCTGGAGGTCGCCGCGGGCGACCCGCAGGCCGGTCTTCCACTGGTCCTGGGAGATCCGGGGCAGCTTGACGTCGGCGGCCCGCCAGGCCGCGCCGGTCAGACCGGAGCAGTCGAAGCCGGCGGGTCCGGTGGCGCCCCAGACGTAGGGCTTGCCGAGCTGCGCGTAGGCGAACCGGAGGGCCGCCGCGGCCCGGCCGGTGGCCGGGCCGTCGTAGGCGGGGCGCGCGGTGGCCCGGGACGCCCGGCCGGCGGCGTCCTGGGCGTTGACCTTGGCCCGGTCGGCGGCACTGAGCCGGTTCAGCAGCGCCTGCGCCGCGGCGAGCTTCCCCTGGATCGCCTTCTTCTCCGCGGCCAGCGCGGTACCGGCCGCGTCGAGCTCGGCAAGGGTGGCGGCGGCCTCGGCGCGGTCCTGGTCGAGCCGGCGCTGCTCGCTGCGGGCCTGCGCGAGCAGCGCGGCCTGGGAGTCGAGGACCTGGTTCTGCGCCGAGGCCTTGGCCAGGTAGCCGCCCGGGTCGGAGTCGAGCATCAGCCGCACGGACGGGTCGATGCCGCCGGTGCGGTACTGCTCGGCGGCGACGGCGCCCAGCCGGGTGCGCAGCTCGTTCATCGCCTCCTGGCCCCGGACGACCTCGTCCTGGATCCGGTTGGCCTCGCCCTGGAGCCGCTGCTGCTTCTCCTGGAAGCCGTTGTGGCGCTCGATCGACTGTTCGGCCTCCTCGTTGAGGCGGTCGACCTGCTCCTTGACGGCGTCGGGCGTGGGCGCGGGCTCGGCCTGCGCGGTACCGGCCGCGAGCACCGCGCCGCCCGCCAGTGCCGTGCTCATGACCGCCATCCGGGCCCGACCGGGCGGGCTGGGCTTTCGGCGCTTTCCCATGGCGGTGGGCTCCTTCACGTGGCACGGCGGCACGACGGCGCGCCACCCCGGCCGGCGGGCCCCGCGAACGGGACCGGACGGGACAGGAGTGGGCAGGGCAGGGCGAAGCAGGCGAGGGGTACATCCCCGACGGCTTCTACTAAGCAACTTAATAGATAGCCGGCACGGTTCCGCAACCCGCCCGCCGTGGCGCGCCCCCGGCCCGGCCGCGCCACTGTCCACACCCTGAGAAACTCCCCGACAGGTTTCCCCCGCGGTTGGACGCCGCCGACCCCTCTGAAGTGCGAGGAAGCGGAAAGCGAGGGCAAGGTCACACCCTCGGCCTCTGCTGCGCCGACGCAAACGAGCGCTAACCTGCGGGGCATGACGGTCCCGCCCGAAGGGCTTCCCCTGGCCGCCGAATTCCCGGCCGCACACCGCGAGCAGTGGCAGCACCTCGTCGAGAGCGTGCTGCGAAAGTCGGGTGCGCAGCCCGCGGACGGCGCAGCGGCCGAGCAGGCGCTCACCACCGCACTCCAGGACGGGCTGCGCGCCCGCCCGCTGTACACCGCCGAGGACTCCCCGGCCGAGCCCGGCTACCCCGGCTTCCCGCCGTTCGTCCGCGGCGGCCGGCCGCAGGGCAGCACGGTCTCCGGCTGGGACGTCCGCCAGCGGCACACCGATCCGGACCCGCGCCGGGCCAACGAGGCCGTGCTGGCCGATCTGGAGAACGGCGGCAGCTCGCTCTGGCTGGAGCTGGGCGGCGACGCCCTGCCGGTCGCGGCCCTGCCCGACGTGCTGACCGGCGTCTACCTCGACCTGGCCGGCATCGTGCTCGACGCCGGCCCGGAATTCGCCGAAGCCGCCGAGCAGTTGTTCAAGCTCTACGAGGAGCGCGAGGTGTCCGCCGGCGCCGCCGCGGGCAACCTCGGCGCCGACCCGCTGGGCCTCCAGGCCCGCACCGGCCAGGCCGGGCGCACCGAGGCGCTGCTCACCGGGGCCACCGCCCTCGCGGCCCGCTGCGCCGCGGGCTTCCCGGGCCTGCGCGCCCTCGTCGTCGACGCCCTCCCCTACCACGAGGCCGGCGCCTCCCCCGCGCAGGAGCTCGGCTGCTCCCTCGCCACCGGCGTCGCCTACCTGCGGGCCCTCACCGCCGCCGGGCTGCCGGTCGACGCCGCGCTCGGCCAGCTGGAGTTCCGCTACGCGGCCGACGCCGACCAGTTCCTGACGATCGCCAAGTTCCGGGCCGCGCGCCGGCTCTGGGCCCGGGTGGCCGAGGTGTCGGGGGCCGCGCCGGAGGCCTCGGCGCAGCGCCAGCACGCCGTCACCTCCGCCGTGATGATGACCGAGCGCGACCCGTGGGTGAACATGCTGCGCACCACGGTGGCCTGCCTGGCCGCCGGGGTCGGCGGCGCGGACGCGGTGAGCGTCCAGCCGTTCGACAGCGCGGTCGGCCTCTCCGACGCCTTCGCCCGCCGGATCGCCCGCAACACCCAGGCGATCCTGCTGGAGGAGTCGCACCTGGCCCGGGTCGTCGACCCGGCCGGCGGCTCCTGGTACGTGGAGCGGCTGACCGACGAGCTCGCGCACGCCGCCTGGGCCTGGTTCCAGGAGATCGAGCGGGCCGGCGGCCAGCAGGCCGCCCTGGGCTCCGGCCTGGTCGGCGAGCGGATCGCCGCCACCTGGGCGGAGCGCTCGGTGGCGCTCGCCAAGCGGCGCGAACCCATCACCGGCGTCAGCGAGTTCCCGAACCTCGGCGAGCAGCCGCTGGTCCGCGAGCCGTCCCCGGCCGGGCCCGGCGGCGGTCTGCCGCGGGTGCGCCGGTCCGAGGCCTACGAGGCGCTGCGCGCCCGCTCGGACGCCCGGCTGGCCGCCACCGGGGCCCGGCCGGCGCTCTTCCTGGCCTCGCTCGGGACGGCCTCCGCGCACACCGCGCGGACCACCTTCGCGGCCAACCTGTTCCAGGCCGGCGGCATCGCGACCACCTCCGCCGAGACCGCGCTGACCGGGCCGGACGTCGCGGCCGCGGCCGCCGGGGCGTTCACCGCCTCCGGCGCCCGGGTGGCCTGCCTCTGCTCCAGCGACCAGGTGTACGGCGAGCACGCCGAGGCGGTGGCCGCGGCGCTCAAGGCCGCCGGCGCCCGGCGGGTGCTGCTGGCCGGCCGGCCCGGTGAGCGGCGCGAGGCGTACGAGCGGGCGGGCGTGGACGGGTTCGTCTTCGCGGGCAGCGACGCCGTCGCGGTCCTGACCTCGCTCCTGGACGAGATCACCGACGAAAGCGGAGTGGCCTGATGATCCCCGACTTCACCGGAATCGGGCTGGACGCGGACGGCCGCTCGGACGTCACCGGCGAGCAGTGGCGCGCCTCCTGGCGGCAGGCGACCGGCAAGGACGTCGACGAGCAGCTCTGGGACACCCCCGAGGGCATCGGCGTCAAGCCGCTCTACACCGCGGACGACCTGGCGGGCCTGGACTTCCTGGACACCTACCCCGGCATCGCCCCGTACCTGCGCGGCCCGTACCCGACGATGTACGTCAACCAGCCGTGGACGGTCCGGCAGTACGCCGGCTTCTCCACCGCCGAGGAGTCCAACGCCTTCTACCGCCGCAACCTGGCGGCCGGTCAGAAGGGCCTGTCGGTCGCGTTCGACCTGCCGACCCACCGCGGCTACGACAGCGACCACCCGCGGGTCACCGGCGACGTCGGCATGGCCGGCGTGGCGATCGACTCCATCTACGACATGCGCCAGCTCTTCGACGGCATCCCGCTGGACAAGATGTCGGTGTCGATGACCATGAACGGCGCGGTACTGCCCGTCCTGGCGCTGTACATCGTCGCGGCCGAGGAGCAGGGGGTGGCGCCCGAGAAGCTCGCGGGGACCATCCAGAACGACATCCTCAAGGAGTTCATGGTCCGCAACACCTACATCTACCCGCCGCAGCCGTCGATGCGGATCATCTCGGACATCTTCGCGTACACCTCGCAGAAGATGCCGCGGTACAACTCGATCTCCATCTCCGGCTACCACATCCAGGAGGCCGGGGCCACCGCCGACCTGGAGCTGGCCTACACCCTGGCCGACGGCGTGGAGTACCTGCGGGCGGGCCTGGACGTCGGGCTGGACGTGGACGCCTTCGCGCCACGCCTGTCGTTCTTCTGGGCGATCGGGATGAACTTCTTCATGGAGGTCGCCAAGCTGCGCGCGGCCCGGCTGCTCTGGGCCAAGCTGGTCAAGCAGTTCGACCCGAAGAACGCCAAGTCGCTGTCTCTGCGCACCCACTCGCAGACCTCCGGCTGGTCGCTGACCGCGCAGGACGTGTTCAACAACGTCACCCGCACCTGCGTCGAGGCGATGGCGGCCACCCAGGGCCACACCCAGTCGCTGCACACCAACGCGCTCGACGAGGCGCTGGCGCTGCCGACCGACTTCTCCGCCCGGATCGCCCGCAACACCCAGCTGCTGCTCCAGCAGGAGTCCGGCACCTGCCGGTCGATCGACCCGTGGGGCGGCTCCGCGTACGTCGAGAAGCTGACCCACGACCTGGCCCGCCGCGCCTGGCAGCACATCCAGGAGGTGGAGGCGGCCGGCGGCATGGCCAAGGCCATCGACGCGGGCATCCCCAAGCTGCGCGTGGAGGAGGCCGCCGCCCGCACCCAGGCCCGGATCGACTCCGGCCGCCAGCCGGTGATCGGCGTCAACAAGTACCGGGTGGACAGCGACGAGCAGATCGACGTGCTCAAGGTCGACAACTCCTCGGTGCGCACCCGCCAGATCGAGAAGCTGCGCCGGCTGCGCGAGGAGCGCGACGAGGCCGTCACCCAGGCCGCCCTGCACGCGCTCACCCGGGCCGCCGAGGCCGGTCCGCGGCGCGGCGGCGGCCTGGACGGCAACCTGCTCGCGCTGGCCGTGGACGCGGCCCGCGCCAAGGCCACCGTCGGCGAGATCTCGGACGCCCTGGAGAAGGTGTACGGCCGGCACTCGGGCCAGATCCGTACCATTTCTGGTGTGTACCGAGACGAAGCCGGGCCGTCGGCCCCCCTCCAGCGCACCCGTGACCTGGTCGAGCGGTTCGAGCGGGCCGAGGGCCGGCGTCCGCGCATCCTGGTCGCCAAGATGGGCCAGGACGGCCACGACCGCGGCCAGAAGGTGATCGCCACCGCCTTCGCCGACCTCGGCTTCACGGTCGACGTCGGTCCGCTGTTCCAGACCCCGGCGGAGGTCGCCCGCCAGGCCGTCGAGGCGGACGTGCACATCGTCGGCGTCTCCTCGCTGGCCGCCGGCCACCTCACCCTGGTGCCGGCGCTGCGCGCCGAACTCGCCGAGGCCGGCCGGGAGGACATCACCATCGTGGTCGGCGGGGTCATCCCCCCGGGCGACTTCGAGGCGCTCTACGAGGCCGGGGCGGCCGCCGTCTTCCCGCCCGGCACGGTGATCCCGGAGGCCGCCTTCGACCTGCTGAAGTCGCTCGCCGCCGACCTCGGCCACGAGTTGTGAGCCGCTGAACGATGGCGCCCCGGACGATCGACCTCGACCAGTACGCCCAAGGGGTGCGGGAGGGCTCGCGCGCGTTCATCGCGCGGGCCATCACCCTCGTGGAGTCCACCCGGCCCGACCACCGCGCGCTGGCGCAGCAGTTGCTCACCCGGCTGCTGCCGCACGCGGGCGGCGCGGTCCGGGTGGGCATCACCGGCGTCCCCGGTGTCGGCAAGTCGACCTTCATCGACGCCTTCGGCACCCGGCTCACCGCCCTCGGACACAAGGTCGCGGTACTCGCCGTCGACCCGACGTCCAGCCGGACCGGCGGCTCGATCCTGGGTGACAAGACCCGGATGGAGCGGCTCGCGGTCGACCCCGCGGCGTTCGTCCGCCCCTCCCCCACCTCCGGCACGCTGGGCGGGGTGGCCCGGGCCACCCGGGAGTCGATGGTGGTGATGGAGGCCGCCGGCTACGACGTGGTCCTCATCGAGACGGTCGGCGTCGGGCAGTCGGAGACCGCGGTCGCGGGCATGGTGGACTCCTTCCTGCTGCTCTCGCTGGCCCGCACCGGGGACCAGCTCCAGGGCATCAAGAAGGGCGTGCTGGAGCTCGCCGACGTGATCGCCGTCAACAAGGCGGACGGGCCGCACGAGACCGACGCCAAGGCCGCCGCGCGCGAACTCGCCGGCGCGCTGCGGCTGTTGCAGGCCCCGGACGCGCCGTGGACGCCGCCGGTGCTCACCTGCAGCGGCCGCGACGGCACCGGGCTGGACACCCTGTGGGAGCGGTTGCAGCAGCACCGCAAGGTCCTCGACGCGACCGGCGCGCTGGAGGCCAAGCGCCGCGACCAGCAGGTGGAGTGGACCTGGGCGATGGTGCACGACCAGCTCTACGCCCAGCTCCACGAACACCCCGAGGTCCGCCGCCTGGCCCCCGCCCTGGAACGCGAGGTCCGCGAGGGCACCATCCCGGCGAGCCTGGCGGCGCAGCGCCTCCTGGACGCCTTCCGCACCCCCTGACCAACGGCCGACGGCCCCGGACCGCACGCGGTCCGGGGCCGTCGCACTACCGCCCGCGCCGGGTCAGGCCGACCGGCTCCGCGTCGACACTCGGGCCACCGCCGCGCCCGCCCTCACTGGTCAGCGGTCCCACCCCACGCCGAACCCGGCCGTCACAACGGCGGAGAAGAAGAACCACCACACCAGGCGTGCGACGGTCGACCTGTCGAGGCCCGCCACTACGCCGCCTCGGGCAGCGCGCGAAGGCCGTACGCCGTGCCCCACCCGGGGGTGGGGCACGGCGATTCACGACTCTCCAGGAACTCGAACCAGACCACCTTGCCCGCGCCCACCGGCTGCCACCCCCAGGCGTGCGCCAACGCCTCCACCAACAACAGTCCGCGCCCACCGCACGATTCGGCGTCACGCTCCTGTCGCGGGAGCACCACGGACCCATCGGCGACCTCCACCCGCAACCGTCCGACACGACGCCGGACGGTCACCACGCAGCGCTCCGCGGTGTGCACCAGCGCGTTCGCGATCACCTCGCTCGCACAGAGTTCCACGTCCTGGAGCGCATCGGGTGGGAGCGGCACGCCCCAGTCACGCACGATCGCCATCACCATCCGCCGCGCCGCCGGTACCGCCTCCACCCCCGGCGGTACACCCCACTCCAACGGAACCGGAAACCGCGCGGTGCCGAGCGGACTGACGATCATGTTCCACCCCATTGCTCCTCCATCGCTCCGGGTGGATCGGAGCGCCTACGGCCCTCCGATCCACCCACGGGGTAGTGGCCACCGGTGGACGGCGGCGAAAAGGAACTCCACCAGTCGCACACAGCGACCGACACGCGACCCAAAGTAGTCGCAGGGAATCTGCGAGTCAAGAAGCTCTGCTACTCGCAGTCCTTCACCGAGTCGTGCGAGACTCAGCCGATACAGGAAGGGGAGTTCCATGGGATTCGGTCTTGTTGTGCGCTTCGTCGCTCGCGACGCGGCGGCGGCCCAGGCCTTCGACGAGCTGGCGGGGGAGGCGCTCGAAGGGATTCGTTCCGAGGAGCCCGGCACCCTCGTCTACGTCAACCACGCGGTGCCGGAGGAACCACACATTCGAGTCTTCTACGAGCTGTACGCCGACCGCGAAGCGTTCGAGGCGCATGAACGCCAACCGCACGTCCGCCGGTTCCTGGCAGAGCGTGGCCAGTACCTCGAATCGTTCGAGGTCACGTTCCTGGACGAGATCGCCGGCAAGGGCTCGTCCGGCGACCCGGCCGCCCGGTGAGCCCTGAGGAGCGGCGGGCCTTCGGCGCCCGGGTCGCCCAGCTCCGTAAGAGTCGCGGACTGAAGCAGGAACAACTCGCCGCTGCCATCAGCCGAACCGCCAGCTGGGTGTCGCAGGTCGAGCGGGGTGTTCAGCCGGTAGTCCGCCTCGACGTACTCCAGCTGCTGGCGAACGGCCTCGGCGTGTCCGTTCAGGCGCTGCGGCCCGAGGCACCCTCGCCCGCTGCACCCGCGCTCTCGACCGGGGAGCGGTCCAACGACCTTGACCTGGTGCGGCTGTCACTCTCGGGTCATCCAGCTCTCGATCTGCTGCTCGGTGAGAGCGTCCTGCCGGAAGATCCCGACCTCGACGAGCTCACCGTCGTCGTTCAGGACCTCTGGGACTTGACGCACAGTGCGCGATTCGCCGAGTTGAGCACCGCCATCGCCGATGCCCTGCCACGACTGGAAAGGGCATCACGGACCGCGGCCCCGGCAGCACGCCCAGCGGTCCACATCCTCCTCAGCCAGGCCTACCAGGCTGTCGCAGCCGCGTTCGTCCGCCAGGACGAAGTCGATGCGGCATGGGTGGCAGCCGATCGAGCCGTCCAAGCGGCCGAGAAGTCCGGGCAGCCCCTGCACGTGTTCGCCGGCATCTATCGGCTGGCCCACGCGTTCGTCCGGCTACAGCGACTGGACCAGGCAGAACACGCAGCCGGAGGTGCGGTGGCCGCCCTGCGGTCATACGTCTCGACAACCGACCCGCCGCCGGAGGCGCTCTCCGTACTCGGCGCTCTCCACCTGGTTCTCGCGTTGGCCGCGGCTCGCGCCGGCCAACGCGACCGGGCACGGAACGAACTCGACAATGCCCGCGCGGTCGCGGCCCGACTCGGCGAGGACCGCAACGACTTCCATCTGGAGTTCGGCCCCACCAATGTCGAGATCCAGGCCGTCTCGACGGCCGTCGACCTCGGCGACGCGGGCGAGGCCCTGGACCTGGGCCACCGCATCGACGCCGGGCGACTATCGCCCGAGCGGAGGTCCAGGCTCCTGATCGACCTCGGAAGGGCGCACGCGCAGAGGCGCCACCTCGGCGAGGCCCTCGACTGCCTGCTGCGCGCCGAGGAGCTGGCCCCGGAGAACGTCCGGGCCCACGTGGCGGCTCGGGAGACCATCCGTGAACTCATCCTCGTCGCAGGCCGAAGCGCACCACCGGAGCTGGTGAAGCTCGCCAAACGCACGAACGCGGCGGGGTGACGGGATCACGGGCCATCGCGGGCTGACCATCGAGGTCGAGGATCCGGTCCGGCGGCTGCCGGCGGACGCGCACTCGACGGGTGATCCGAGCCGGCTGACCGTCGCCTCCCGCATCGCGGACGGCGCCCGCAGATGAACGGCCGACGGCCCCGGACCGCACGCGGTCCGGGGCCGTCGCACTACCGCACGCGCCGGGTCAGGCCGCGGTGGCCGCCGCGAAGCGGGTCGAGACGTCCTGCCAGTTGACGACGTCCCAGAGCTTGGTGACGTAGTCCGGGCGGACGTTGCGGTACTGCAGGTAGTACGCGTGCTCCCAGGCGTCGAAGGCCAGCAGCGGGGTGGTGCCCTGGCCGACGTTGCCGTGGTGGTCGTAGACCTGCTCGACGATCAGGCGCTTGCCGAGCGGTTCCCAGGAGAGGATGCCCCAACCGGAGCCCTGGACGCCGGTGGTGGCGGTGGTGAGCTGCTTCTTGAAGGCCTCGAAGCCGCCGAAGTGCTCGGTGATGGCGTCGGCCAGCGCGCCCTCGGGGCGGTCGCCGCCCTCCGGGGAGAGGTTCTCCCAGAACAGCGAGTGCAGCACGTGGCCGGAGAGGTGGAAGGCGAAGGTCTTCTGCAGGCCGACGAGACCGCCGAACTGCTCCTTGTCGCGCGCCTCGGCGAGCTGCTCCAGGGTGTCGTTGGCGCCCTTGACGTACGCCGCGTGGTGCTTCGAGTGGTGCAGCTCCAGGATCTCGGCGGACATCGCCCGCTCCAGCGCGGAGTAGTCGTACGGCAGGTCGGGAAGCGAGTAGGTGCTCATCAGGAGACGGGCCCTTTCAGCGAGTTCAGCGGTGGTGATCGTGCCGGGACCACACTATTGCGTATTGGTTGCAGGAACGAAGGGTGGGCTCCTGCATATTCCCCGTGTCTCGTCATGCACAATGGACGCTCAGATGTAATGATCGGCAAGGGTGAGTGACCATGACCGGATCGCCGGTGGTGCTGGGGATCGAGTCGTCCTGCGACGAGACCGGTGCCGGCCTCGTCCAGGACGGGCGACTGCTCGGTCAGGCGGTGGCGTCCAGCATGGACGAGCACGCCCGCTTCGGCGGCGTGGTGCCCGAGATCGCCGCCCGCGCGCACGTGCACGCGATGGCGCCGGTGGTCCGCGAGGCGCTCGACCGGGCCGGGCTCACCCTCGCCGACGTCGGCGCCGTCGCCGTGACGGCCGGCCCCGGGCTCTCCGGCGCGCTCCAGGTCGGCGTGGCCGCCGCCAAGGGGTACGCCTTCTCGCTCGGCGTCCCGCTCTACGGGGTCCACCACCTGGCCGGGCACGTCGCCGCCGCGACACTGGACGGCGGGCCGCTGCCGAACCCCTGCGTGGTGCTGATCGTCTCCGGCGGCCACACCTCCCTGCTGCTGGTCCGCGACCTCGCCCGGGACCGGATCGTCCACCTCGGCGACACGCTGGACGACGCGGCCGGCGAGTGCTTCGACAAGGTCGCCCGGATCCTCGGCCTGCCCTACCCCGGCGGCCCCGCCATCGACCGCGCCGCCCGCGACGGCGACCCGCGCGCCGTCCGGCTGCCGCGCCCGCTCACCGGGCCGCATGACGATCCGTACGCGTTCTCCTTCTCCGGCCTCAAGACCGCCGCCGCCCGCTGGGTCGAGGTGCGGCGCGCCACCGGCGGCGAGCCGAACGTCCCCGACGCGGCCGCCGCGCTCCAGGAGGCGATCGCCGACGTGCTGACCCGCAAGGCCGTCCGCGCCTGCACCGACCACGGCATCACCACCCTGGTGGTGGTCGGCGGCGTCGCGGCCAACTCCCGCGTCCGGGAGCTGGCCGAGCGGCGCTGCTCCTCGGCCGGGATCACCCTGCGGGTGCCGCCGCTGCGGCTGTGCACCGACAACGGCGCGATGGTCGCCGCCATCGGCGACCTGCTGGTGCGGGCGGGCGCCGAGCCGGCGCCGGCCGACCTCTCGATCGACCCGTCCGCCCCGCTGGAGTTCGCGGCGCTCACCCCGCTCGCCGCGCCCCGGGCCGCCTGACCCGCTCCCTCCGCGCCAACCCTGCCCGGAACGCCTCCTGACAACGTTTCGGTTGCGGCGGGGGCCAATCCGATCCGGGGTCTTCCCGTCGCCGTGCGACATGTGCCATTTTACATGTCACACATCGGCGGTCGCGTCCCCAACAACGCGGCCACGAACGGCCCCGGAGGCCCCCACAGATGCGTCCCTCCCGGATATCCAAGGCCACCCTGCGCAGAGTGCCCGCACTCGGCGCGGCCTTCTTCCTCGCGCTCGGCCTGTTCGCCCCCCAGAGCCACGCCGCCCCGGTCGGCCCGGCCGCGCCCGCCAAGGCCGCCACCGGAGCCACCCCGGCGGCCGCGCCGAAGGCGATCCCGGTGCCCAAGTCCCCCGACGCGAGCACCGGCGACCGCCCGCTCGCCGCCGAGAGCACCGGAAGGGCGAGCACCGCCCACCCGGCCACCGAGGCCGCGCCGGCGGCCGACAGCAAGGGCGGCAAGAACGCCAAGCAGTTCTCCGCGGCTCCGGCGGCCGTCGACTGCAACCTCTCCGGCGTGCTCGGCGCCTCGGGCGGCGCACTGGTCCAGCAGCTCACCGCGCTCCCCGACGTGACCTGCACCTACCCGCTGTTCAACCTCACCGGTGCGGACGCGGGCAAGGTCTTCCGCGAGGCCCAGATGGTGACCGTCGCCGACGCGCTGCGCACCGCCTCGGCCGGCTACGCGGGCAACAACAGCGCCTCGATCGGCCAGCTGGTGATGTTCCTGCGCGCCGGCTACTACGTGCAGGAGAACAACGCCGCCTCCGTCGGCGGCTACGGCGCCCCGCTGCAGACCTCGATCCGCGGCGCGCTGGACGCCTTCTTCGCCGCCCCGCACAGCCAGGACGTCACCGAGGCCAACGGCGCCACCCTCAACGAGGCCGTCACGCTGATCGACAGCTCGCACGAGAACGGCCGGTACGCCGGCGTCGTCAAGCGGCTGCTCGCCGGCTACAACAGCACCTGGCCGGCCTCGATGGACCTCGCCGTGCAGCACGTCGAGTGGGTCATCGAGAGCGGCTTCGACCTGGAGCACGGCGACCGCGGCTTCGTCGCCGCCCTCCAGGCCGACCCGTCCATCGCCACCGCCTGGGCCGGCTTCGTCACCCGCAACGGCGCGATGCTCAACGGCGGCGACGTCGTCACCCGGATCGGCATGCAGCTCGGCAACCTGGTCGCCGTGGACGGCCTCCGGGCCCAGGGCCGCCCCCTGGTCAAGGACCTGATCAACCGCTACCCGCTGGTCGGCGCCACCGGCCCGCTCACCATGAACCTGGTCTGGTTCACCGAGAAGAAGGACGCCGGCAACTGCACCGTCTACGGCACCTGTGACCTGCCGAAGCGGCTCGTCCCGCTGGTGCTCACCGTCGACCACACCTGCAACGCCAACCTGCGCATCCGCGCCCAGGACATGACGGCCCAGCAGCTGGCCGACACCTGCACCAGCCTGGTCAACGAGGACGCCGCCTTCCACAAGGTCATCAAGGACAACGGCCCGATCCCCGGCGACCTGAACACCAGCCTGGAGGTCGTCGCCTTCGACGACTACTACAACTACTCGCTGTACGCCTGGCTCATGTACAACATCGCGGTCGACAACGGCGGCATGTACGAGGAGGGCAACCCGGCCGCGGCCGGCAACCAGGCCCGCTTCATCGCCCACGAGGCCGACTGGCTGCGCCCCGCCTTCCAGATCTGGAACCTCAACCACGAGTACACCCACTACCTCGACGGCCGCTACAACATGGCCGGTGACTTCGAGGCCGGGATGACCACCCCGACCATCTGGTGGGTCGAGGGCATCGCCGAGTACATCTCGTACAGCTACCGCGGCGAGCGCTACGCCGCCGCCATCACCGAGGCGGGCAAGGGCACCTACAAGCTGAGCACCCTCTTCGACACCACCTACGACAACGCCGACTCGACCCGGATCTACAACTGGGGCTACCTGGCCGTCCGGTACATGCTCCAGTCGCACCCGCAGGACGTCGACGCGCTGCTCGCCAGGTACCGGGTCGGCGACTGGGCCGGCGCCCGCACCCTGCTCACCTCCACCATCGGCACCCGGTACGACGCCGACTTCGCGAGCTGGCTGACCGCCTGCGCGGCCGACAACTGCGGCACCCTGCCCGCCGACCAGGCCCCGCTCTGCGGCGCCGCCGACACCCGCCAGTTCGACAAGAACTGCCGCCGGGACAACGTCGCCGCCGCCACCGGCAACTACAGCTACAGCTTCCTGTACCTGCCCGCCGGCGTGAAGCAGCTGACCGTCACCACCACCGGCGGCTCCGGCAACGCCGACCTGTACTACAACGGCGGCAGCTGGGCCACCACCGGCTCCTACCTGGCGAAGTCCGCCAACGCCGGGAACGGCGAGACGCTGACGATCACCAACCCGCCCTCCGGCTGGGTCTACTTCAGCCTCTACGCCCAGCAGGGCTTCAACGGCGCCACCGTCACCACCCGGTACCAGTAGGCACCGAGCAGTACCGGTAGGCACCACGCAGTACCGGCAGCACCACGCAGTAGGCACCGCTCGCACCCGGCACGGCCGGCGAAGGGCCCCGCTCCCGGCGGGGCCCTTCGCCACGTCCCGGCACCGGCCGTCACTCTCCGGCCCCGGCCGGCCCGGCGGACCAGGCGACCAGCGGCGGCCGGACGGCGGCGCAGAGCGGGTGCCCCTTGACGTCGGTCAGCCCGAGCCGGGCCACCAGGGTGCCGCCGCGCACGGCCGCGTCGGCGGTGTCCGGATCGACCGCCGCCAGCATCAGCTTGGCCCGACGGAACATCGTGAAGCCCTCCGGCCCGGCCGCGACCCCGTCCGTGCGGCCGCTCGCGATCCAGGAGAGGTAGACGAACCGCGCCCCCGGACCGCCCTGGACGTAGGGGCCGAGCAGGTCCACTCCCGACGGGAGCGGCTTCGCGGTGCACTCCAGGGTCCAGGCCGCCCGGGCCGCGTCGCCCGGCTGCGGGTCGAGCAACTCGCCCGGCCGGCCGCGCCGTTGCACGGCGACATGGATGTCCTGGTAGCCCGGGAACCCCGGCGCCGCGGGGCAGCTGCGCCCCGGGAGGTCGGTCGCCTCGATCCTGATCCGCACGCTCGTGTTCGCCATGGGCACCATCCTCGCGCGCCGGACCGGCCCGGCGTCCGCACCGGGGCGGGGGCCGCGGGGACTCCCGCATTCCTGTGGCAGGCCCGCCCGCCCGCCGTCAGGATGGGAGGCCAGGGAACACAGCCCCGACCCGATCGGACCGCGATGACCGACCAGCACAACGTCGTCCTGCTCACCTTCCCGGACCCGTCCGCCTGCCGGCCCGCGTTCGAGGAGGCCGAGCACCTGCCCGGCCTCCGGCAGGCCGCCGTCCTGGAGCGCTCCGCCGACGGCCTGCTGGAGACCAAGGACGGCTACGCGCGCGGGGCCGGGGTGGCCACGGTGGGGTCGGGCGTGGTCGGCGGCCTGATCGGGCTGCTCGGCGGGCCGATCGGCTCGCTGCTCGGGTTCGCGGCCGGCGCGGCGCTCGGCAACGCCGCCGAGGAGGGCCGCGCCGCCACCGGCGGGGCCGGGCTGATCGTGCTCTCGCCGCGGGTGCCCGACGGAGCGGCGGTGCTGGTGCTGGACATCCGCGAGGCGTCCCCGGCCGCCGCCGACGAGTTCGCCGCCCGGCACGGGGCGACGGTCGAGCGGATCGACGCGGAGGACTTCGCCGGGCAGGTCCGCGCCGCCGAGGAGCGCGCCGAGACCCCGGCGGACGACGGGCCGGACGGCCCCGACACGGACGGTGGGCCGGGCGCGGCGGACGGGCCGCAGCGGACGGACGGCGCCGGGGCCTGACGGCGGCCCGCGCTACGGCGCGGGGCGGACGATCCGCCGGACCAGCTCCGCCGTCCACTCCACGTACTCGATCTCGGCGCCGTCGGCGTGCCGGGCGTAGAGGAAGCGGCCGGTCGGCGCGGGCGTCTCGGGGGTGGTGATCACCGCCCCGGCGGCCAGCAGGGTGGCCCTGAGCTCGTCCAGGTCGCTGACCACGACGGTCGCGGTGGCGTGCGCGTACCGGGCGCGCTCCCCGGCCGTACCGGCGATCACCAGGAAGTCCCCGACGGCCGCCAACTCGACGGCCTCGAAGCCCAGTCGCAGGTCGGGCTCGGCGCCGGTGAGCGTCCGCAGCAGCGGCAGGGCCTCGTCGAGGCTGTCCACCCAGAGGCGGGCGTAGGTCTTCAGGATGGCCATGGGTGCTCCGAATCGTCCGGACCGCGGCGGCACTCGCCGCCGATCGCCCGCTCACCCTAGGCACGGGAGGCGCGGGCGGAGAAGAACGCACTTTCCGGTGACCGGGGCACCTTCCGGTGACCGACCCCCCGTCACGGACCGGGCGGGCGCGGGGCCACGGCCGCCGGGTGCGGCGGCTCAGTCGTGCTGCCCTCAGTCGTGCGGCGGCTCAGTCGTGCGGCGGCTCAGCCATGCGGCGGCTCAGTCATGCGGCGGCAGCCCGCTGATCTGGTGGTCGGCGACGTTGAGCGCCTCGTTGACCAGCCGGCGCAGATGCCCGTGCCGCAGGGCGTAGACCACTCGCCGCCCGTCCTTGCGGG
The DNA here is from genome assembly GCF_055561235.1 of Kitasatospora sp. NPDC022856. Classification (NCBI taxonomy): domain Bacteria; kingdom Bacillati; phylum Actinomycetota; class Actinomycetes; order Kitasatosporales; family Streptomycetaceae; genus Kitasatospora; species Kitasatospora sp. NPDC022856. The sequence continues at coordinate 271,324 of NZ_JBVHHE010000012.1, forward strand.
TGGTGACCAGGCCCGCCAGCCGGAGCTTGCCCAGGTGCTGGCTGACCGACGGCCGCGCCGCACCGCACGCCTCGGTCAGCGTGGTCACGTCGGCCTCGCCCTCGCCCAGGCGCTGCAGCAGCGCGAGCCGGGTGCGGTCGGCGAGCAGCGCGAGGACGGCGGCGGCGGTCTCCAGCCGCTCGTCGCCGGGCGGGCGCTTCGCGTCGTCCGGCGACGGCCCGCCGACCGGCTGTTGCGACCGATGTGCACCTGACAGCCGCACGCTCCCGCTCATGGCCACATCGTAGAGCGCTCACCCGTTCGCGCGCGGCGCGGGACGACGGCACGGGCGGCTGTGCGGACGGCGGCGCCCTCGGGGCCGCCGGCGGGCTCACCGCTCCCGCAGGTCCACCACCCGGCGGATCTTCCCCACCGAACGCTCCAGGGTGTACGGCTCCACCACGTCGACCTCCACGGTGACGCCGACGCCGTCCTTCACGCCCCGGGCGATCGCCGCGGCGGCGGCCTCGCGCTGCTCGGGCGCGGCGTCCGGGCGGGCCTCGACCCGGACCGCCATCCGGTCCAGCCGGCCCTGCCGGGTGAGCCGGAGCTGGAAGTGCGGTGCCACCGCGGGGGTGCGCAGCAGGATCTCCTCGATCTGGGTCGGGAAGACGTTCACCCCGCGCAGGATGATCATGTCGTCGCAGCGGCCGGTGACCTTCGCCATCCGCCGGAAGGCGGGCCGGGCCGTCCCCGGCAGCAGCCGGGTGAGGTCGCCGGTGCGGTACCGGACGACCGGCAGCGCCTCCTTGGTCAGCGAGGTGAACACGATCTCGCCGCTCTCGCCGTCGGGCAGCACCCGGTCGGTGAGCGGGTCGACCACCTCCGGGTAGAAGTGGTCCTCCCAGATGTGCAGCCCGTCCTTGGTCTCCACGCACTCCTGGGCGATGCCCGGGCCCATCACCTCGGAGAGGCCGTAGATGTCGACGGCGTGGATGTCCATCCGCTCCTCGATCTCGTGGCGCATCGCCTCCGTCCACGGCTCGGCGCCGAAGATGCCGACCCGCAGCGAGGTGCTCCGCGGATCGACGCCCTGCTTCTCGAACTCGTCGAGCAGGGTGAGCAGGTAGGAGGGGGTGACCATGATGATCTCGGGCCGGAAGTCCTGGATGATCTGCACCTGCCGGGCCGTCATCCCGCCCGAGGCGGGGATCACCGTGCAGCCCGCCCGCTCGGCGCCGTAGTGGGCGCCGAGACCGCCGGTGAACAGCCCGTACCCGTAGGCGACGTGCACCTTGTGGCCGCGCCGGCCGCCGGCCGCCCGGATGGAGCGGGCCACCACGTCGGCCCAGACCGAGAGGTCGTGCTCGGTGTACCCGACCACGGTGGGCCGGCCGGTGGTGCCGCTGGACGCGTGGATCCGGCGGACCTCCTCCACCGGGACGGCGAACATCCCGAAGGGGTAGCTCTCCCGCAGGTCGGCCTTGGTGGTGAAGGGGAACCGGGCGAGGTCACCGAGCGTGCGGCAGTCCTCGGGGGCCACCCCGGCCGCGTCGAACTTGCGCCGGTACAGCTCGACGTGGTCGTACGCGTGGCGCAGGGTGGCCCGCAGGTGCCGCAGCTGGTGCTCGGCCAGCTCCCCGGCGGTCATCCGCTCCCCGGCGTCGAGCAGCTCGGCCGGGAGCGGCTCCCCCCGGCGCCCGCCCGGCGGGTTCGGGTCGGTCGTTCCTGCGCTCATCGCGTCTCCTCCGCCGTCTCCGCCCAGCTCAGCCGCCGACCGATCATTCGGTCAGTGTTCGACGGGCCAAGTAATCCAGCACCCGAACCGGCTGTCAAGGGACGCGGCCCCGGGCGGCCGGCGATCGCTCACCAGGTGCGGGCGGCCGCCAGCAGGTGGTCCCGGACCCGGGCCACCCGGCCGTCCGGGTCGGCGCCGGGGCGTTCCACGAGGTAACCGGTGTTGATCGGCGGGTCCTCCGGGTCGTCCAGCAGCACCAGCCGGCCGTCGGCCAGCCGGTCCGCGCAGAGGTAGCGCGGGACGACCGCGAAGCCCGCGCCGGCGGCCACCGCGGCGACCACCCCGCGCAGGTCGGGCACGGTCAGGGCGGCCCGGCAGGCGAGCCGGCGGCCGAACACGTGGCGCCAGTAGCGGCGGACGATCGGCAGGTCCTCGGCGTAGGCGACCAGCGGTACCCCGTGCAGGGCGGCCGGGCCCTCGGCCGCGAGCCGCCCGCCCAGGCGCTCGGCCCAGACCGGCGCGGCGACCAGGACGAACTCCTCGTCGCCCATCGGCACGGCCGACAGGGCGCGCCCGCGCGGTCTGCTCGTCGCGATGACCAGGTCGTGGCGGCCCGCGCGCAGCTCCTCCAGCAGCGGCTCGGTCAGGCCCGCGGTCACCCGCAGCCGGACGCCCCCGGCGACCAGCGGGGCGAGCGCGGGCAGGACGAGTGTGCCGAGTAGTTCGGCGGGCCCGGCCAGGTGGACCGGCTCGCCCTCGGCCTCGGGGCGCGCGCCGGGGCCGGTGGCGGCGGCGAGCGCGTCCAGCGGACCGGCGATCCGGGCGGCGAGTTCGTCGGCGGCCGGCGTCGGGGCCACCCCGCGCGGCAGCCGCTCGAACAGCTCGCGCCCGCCCTGGCGCTCCAGCGCCCGGATCTGGGTGGTCACCGTGGGCTGGGAGAGGCCCAGCACCTGGGCGGCGGCCGTGAACGACCCGGCCCGGTGGACGGCCAGGAAGGTGCGCAGCAGGTTGAGGTCGGCGGGCCCGGCCGGCAGCGGTGACGGCACCGGTGGCACGGCGGACTCCTCGGCGTCGGGGCGGTTCACCCGGCAAGCCTATTCCTCGGCACCCATTGGAATGCCTATGGCAGCCATCGGATCAGCCATTGGTGACACCCGGGAGACCCGGCCTATCGTCGGGTCCATCGCCGAACTGACGGTCCGGACCGGAAACGTCAGTGCATCCAGGGCGTCAGACCGTACACCGGGCCCGACGGCCCCTCCCGCAGAGAAGAGCCCCCAGCATGTCGAAGATCCTCTTCGTCCTCACCGGCGCCACCTACTGGACGCTGGCCGACGGCACCCAGCACCCCACCGGCTTCTGGGCCGACGAGGCCGTCGCCCCGTACGAGGCGTTCCGGGCCGCGGGCCACACGGTCACCGTCGCCACCCCGGGCGGGGTGATCCCGACCGTCGACTCGGGCAGCCTGGCCCCCGAGTTCAACGGCGGCGAGGAGGGCGCCGCGAAGGTCGCGGCCGCGCTGGACACCTTCGTGGAGCTGCGCCACCCCGTGCGGCTGGAGGACGTGGACCTCGCCGACTACGACGCCGTCTTCTACCCGGGCGGCCACGGCCCGATGGAGGACCTCGCCGTCGACCCCGTCTCCGGCCGGCTGCTGGTCGCCGCCCTGGCGTCCGGCAAGCCGCTCGGCGTGGTCTGCCACGGACCGGCCGCGCTGCTGGCCGCCGGGCTGCCGGACGGCTCCAACGCCTTCGCCGGCTACCGGCTGACCGGCTTCACCAATGCCGAGGAGACCCAGGCCGGCCTGGCCGGCAACGCGAAGTGGCTGCTCCAGGACCGCCTGGTCGCGGCGGGCGTGGACTTCCAGGAGGGCGAGCCGTGGGCCCCGAAGGTGGTCGTCGACCGCAACCTGGTCACCGGTCAGAACCCGGCCTCCGCCGCCCCGCTCGCCGTCGAGCTGCTGAAGAAGCTGGCCTGACGGCCGTGGCCGCCGACCGGCTGGACGAAGTCCTCGACGCCGCCTACGCCTGCCTCACCCGGTACGGCGTGCGGCGCACCACGATGGACGACATCGCCGGTGCCATGGGCGTGTCCCGATCGGCGGTCCACCAGTACGTCCGGGGCGAGGACGACGCCTTCCGCCGGCTCGCCGAGCGCCTGCACCGGCAGGCGCTCGCGCGGGCCCGGCGGGCCGCCGCCGCGCCGGACGCCCCCACGCCGAGCGCGTCCGCGGCGTGCTCGCCGCCAAGTTCGACCTCGCCCTGACGCTTGCCGGGGACTCCCCGCACACCGCCGAACTCCTGGACGGCGGGGCCAGGTTGTTCGCCCCGCCTGTGCCGCCTTCGGCGCCGAGCCGCGCGGCCTGCTCACCGGGCTGTTCACCGAGTCGTTCGCCGAGTCGTTCGCCGAGGCCGGGCTGGCCGCCGACGCCGCCGCGCCCGCCGGTCCGGGCCGGTCCGCGCGGGTGGGGCCGGCCGAGGCCGCCGAGATCGGCCTCGCCCTGGTGCGCGGCCTGGAGTCCGCGCCGAACGCCCGGCACCTCCACGGCCAGGGGCTCAGGCGGCCGGGGCGCTCAGGCGACGACCGGGGGGCCGAACTCGCGGACGGCGTCGGCCACGATGGCGTCGAGCGTCGCGTGGTGGGCGCCCCGCCAGTAGGCCTGCCCGCAGTCGGTGCACTGCGCGAACGCGTCGTACGACCGCTCGGTGCCGTCCCGGAGCTGGTCCTGCACCGAGGTCTTGGCGACGGTGCGCAGCGTCCCGTTGCAGGTGGTGCACCTGCTCCAGGGGGCGAGCGGGGGCGCGAAACGCGAGAGCACGTCCCGCAGCTGGTCGGCGGGCCGGTGGCTGTAGACGTAGGCGCCCGCCCAGAGTTCGCGGCGGCGCAGCAGACCGCGGTCGCGCGAGAGCATCACACGCTGTTCGGCGGCCGAGCGGGCCGCCAGCGCGGCGTCGCCGATGTCCGGGTTCTCGTAGGCGGCGTCGACGCCCAGCAGCCGCAGCCGGCGCGCGAGCGTCCCGAGGTGGACGTCGAGCAGGAACCGGGGCGGCTCGGCCGATGCCTGCGGCCTCCGGACGGCCCGCACCGAGACCTGCTCGCCGGCCCCGGGGATGTGCGCGGCGGCCACCGGCCGCCCGTCCACGAGCAGTTCGCCGACCTCGGTGAGCGGGACGCCGAGTGACTCCACCACGTGTCCGAGCGTCGCGGCCCCGTCGGTCCGCAGCGCGGACCGCTCCGCCCGCCGCCCGGCGGGGAGGAAGACGTGCAGGTCGGGGGCGAAGCTCAGCCAGATCTCCGGTCTCTCCACCCCGCCAGCATGCCAGCGGGCGGGCGGTGGCGGCCAGCACTTTTCGACGGCCGCGGCGGGGCCGCCGCGCCGCCGGCCCCGGCCCGCTCCCGAAGATGCCCGGCCGCTCCCCACCCGTCGGGGGTGGGGAGCGGCCGGGCGGTGCGGGCGGGCGTCAGCGGAAGGTCCGGAGCCGGAGGCTGTTGCCCACCACGAAGACGGAGGAGAAGGCCATGGTGGCGCCGGCGATCATGGGGTTCAGGAGGCCGGTGGCGGCGAGGGGGAGGGCGGCGAGGTTGTAGCCGAAGGCCCAGGCGAGGTTGCCCTTGATGGTGGTGAGGGTGGTGCGGGCGAGGCGGATGGCGTCGGGGGCGGCGGTGAGGTCGCCGCTGACGAGGGTGAGGTCGGCGGCCTGGATGGCGGCGTCGGTGCCGGTGCCGAGGGCGAGGCCGAGGTCGGCGGTGGCGAGGG